>JAWOHT010000033.1:0-3046 GCA_046485045.1 Bacteroidales bacterium | reverse complement strand
CGTAACCCAGTCCATTTCATCTACTCCTGCGCATCCCTTGTTGCCTCTTACTTTCCAGTAGGCTTGCCAAACCATCAATCGCGTTATTGGCTGTGATTTTGTTTCGTAATAGTTCGTCATTCCTTTTCAGGTTGTGAATAATTTTGAAACTTAACATGTTAGCCCCTTCGCTCCCCCCGATTTCTCGGGGTTCATCACTACTACGAGCTAATCCGTCCCTATCGTCTCGTGCCATCCTTGCACGTTCACGTCCCTTTTACGGTTAATGAAGCAACGATAAGTTCTCTTGTTTCATACAAAAGCCTGTATATAGTTCTTGCCAACTTTGTCCCGGATGCCCTGTAACCGGTAATCAGGTCGTCTGTTACAGTCTGTCGCAAAGGAAAACGTTACCCCTTGCTTTCGACATCGTCTTGTCCGCTATCGAGACCTATATCGCTGGTTTACTCTATTCAACTCCTATATACTCACTTGCAAAAGTCTGGCTTTCTCTTTTCCTTATCGTTCGATACAGTGCCAGTTTCCGGGCTCCGCAGCATAAGGTAGTTTGCAAACTGCTCCTGACTGCCGTTTGCGGAAGGCCTTATCTTTTAGTTTGTTCATCATTAGTTGGCCAGTTTGTTCGCTCAACCTCCACACTTTTGTATTTACTCCCAAAAGTCTTCCATCTTTTGTACAACACTCAACCCAATTGCGTGGGTTGATTCAAGACACACACGGTTGGCGGGTATGAAACGTGCAGGATTATTCCGCTTCGCTCCATGAGGGCTACGCCGTTGCAGGGCTGCGTCCGTATCCATCGAGATAAAAGACTAAGGCGGGACGGAACGCCCGAAAACCCACCGACCCCGGCATGTTTTATGACCGCGTGTTGGGTGCATGTTACTTTTTTGCTACGAAAAATAATCTTTTAAATGGAAAAAGCACTTTCCCATTGTTTTGTAATGGATAATCTTGTTTAATCTTATCAAATACAAGGGTTTCAAATTGCTTTTTCTCATTATCGTCTGCAATTCGCTCAAGATAGGGTTTTAATCCTGTTGTCCGAATCATCTCTAAAATAGAAGATTGTGATTCCATAACATGATAATAATCAGTTGTCCAAATATCAATCTTGCTGAAATATTTGACCAAATGGTTATAATAATATGATGCTGTATTGATGGTAAATAAGCTATCTACTCCTTGTGTTGCAGCTATCCATTTACTTTGTCTCCCAATATCTGAAATTGATTTACCTATCGGCATATCAAAAAATAGTGGTAATTGAACTGCTAATACTCCAGAATCATTTAATAAATCAGCAAATCTTTTCAATAATTTCCCATGATTTGGAATCCATTGAATTGTTGCATTTGAAAATACCAAATCAAATTTGTCATCAATACTATCGTTCCCAGCATCAAATAAAATCCATTTTTGATTTGGAAAGTCATCTGTTGCTTTTTTTATCATTGCAGGTGAATTATCTGCACCAATAATCTCAGATTCAGTCCATCTATTGTATAAAATATGAGTGCTATTGCCTGGTCCACAACCAATATCAATAATTCTTTTGGGATCTAAATAATCAATCCTTGCTAATAAATCAATTGAGGGCTGAATACGCTCTTTATCGAATTTTAAATATAAATCAGGATTCCAATCGTTTTTATTCATATTTCTCTGTTATTAAATGAAATACGCTGTGTTTGTAATTGCACCCAAACGGTTGCGGTATGAAACGTGCCGGTTTGCGGGGATGCGTCCTTATCCACCGTTGAAAAAGCCTGGGGCGGGACGGTACGCTCGAAAACCCACTATCCCCCGGCATGTTTTATTACCGCGTGTTAGTGAAGGTAGATAATTCAATATCAAGCCATTTGTAAGTCAAAATCCTTTCTTGTCAATCTTATTTTATTGTTTGATAGTGACTCCAATGTCTTTTTAATATGTGATGCTCTCTCTTGTTGTATAAATGCAGGAATTAAATCATCGAATTTAATTTTAAATAATCGGTTAATCACAACTAAATCCTCTTTAGAAAAAGGTCTCAGTCCATTAATCAACTCCGACAAATATCCTTTTCTGTGTCCAAGAATTTTCGCCAAGTCATTTTGATTTAATCCGGCATCTTTTAATCTAGTTTTAATCAGATCTTTTCTTTTTTGATAAAACTCATTCTCCGCTTGGACTAATGCTTCAGCTAAATCACTCTCCTTTATTTGATTATCTGTGATTTTATCTTCATCCGCCCATCTGTTTTGTTCGTAATCTTTAATCAATCCATGTAAATGCTTGCGGATAGGCTCATATGATTTATCTTCTTTTACTAAAACTCGTAATTTTAAATATAAAGATGTCGCTTTTTCATATTCCAGTTCACTTGTCAGTAAATTAATCTTTTGTATGTTTTGTATTGAAAATTTATCCATTTTAAATCAGTTTTTGAATTCGTAACCATTTCTCAATTGTTGTCTTATTACCTTTGAAGGTTTTATCATACTCATCATGTGAGCCAGTCCAGATAACCGTTGCTTCGTTATCCTCAAACACTATCAAAATCATTGTGCGATGAATATTTATGTCGAAAAAGTAAAATCCATCGCTGTGAACACAATCGGCATCAAGTCGAGTTTCTTTAATATCAGTCTGTTTTGTCCAATTGGCATTTTCAATATCTGAAATTAATTTATCAATCACCTTAATCAGTTTTGTATTGCCACGATTTTTGTTTTTAAGTTTAATCAGTTTATGTTTTCGTAATAATTCCAAAATCTTTGTTTTAATCAACGCAAAGATAAGAAATAAGTTTCATATATTATGAAACTATTTTTGATTCTTTTTCGAAATGGTGGTCGGTCTGCCTATGTTCGCTAACGGCAGTCTGTCTAAAAACCTACAACTAAGCGGCAAGCTTTCGGACAGGTAACCGTTGGCTCATTTTAAGCCCCGTACAGCCAGGGTTATTTTTTCTCCTGGCTTTGTAAGTTGAAAAACATCTTCTCTTAAAACCGCTTATTTTTGGCCATATTGTGATAAATAAATCAAGAAAAACAGCTTGCAG
>JAWOHT010000028.1:0-68291 GCA_046485045.1 Bacteroidales bacterium | reverse complement strand
CTTACCACTCTTTTATCGTAACATTGGGCAAAAATTACTTTTCTCCCCCGGTAACCTGCAATATTCCTTACTGTGCGTCCGGTAGTGGTATCTGCAACAATGGCTTTGGCATCAAGTTCAATAGATGCTTCTACGGCAGATTTGGTAAGAAATGCCGAAGTGTGTGTACTGGCTATGAACAATGGGGTTTTATGAATATCGCCCCTGCTTTTTTCAACTTCCACTGCTATTTTGCCCATGGTTTCAACTGCTTCTACCGGGTAATTGCCATAAGCAGTCTCACCGCTTAGCATTATTGCATCTGTTTTGCTATAGATGGCATTGGCAATATCTGTAACTTCAGCCCTGGTAGGCCGGGGATTATCTATCATCGAGTGAAGCATCTGGGTGGCGACGATTACTGGCTTTCTTGCATCTATGCATTTATTGATCAGCGTCTTCTGTATGCCGGGTATCTTTTCATAAGGAATCTCAATGGCAAGGTCCCCGCGTGCCACCATTATACCATATACATGTTTTAATATTTCATCAATATTATCTACCCCTTCCTGATTTTCTATCTTGGCAATGATCTTGATCTTCGATTGTTTCTTATCCAGAATCTGTTGTATCGCTATTACATCCTCCTTATTCCTTACAAACGAATGTGCAATAAAGTCAATATCTTCTTCAATTGCATAATCTATGTATTCTATGTCTTTTTTACTGAGGGCAGGAAGCGAAAAAACCGAGCAAGGCACATTAACGCTTTTCCTGCTTTTTATTAATCCGTCATTGAGGGCTTCACAAACCAGTACATTGTCTTTTTTCTCGTTAACCAGAAGTTCTATTTCACCATCGTCAATTAAAATACGGCAGTTGACAGCTATTTCGTTTGTAAAATTGTTGTAATTCACATAGATACATTCGGGCGATGAGGCTTTATCGCTGTTTCCCCTGAGTTCAATCTTATCACCTTTCTTAAGGGCGATTTTGTAATCAGAATCTGTTGTTCTGATTTCCGGGCCTTTGGTATCAAGCATCAACGCTATATTATCCGATACTGCCCGTACATTCTGAATGATCTTACGGGTGGCTTCAATTGACTGATGCGCGGTGTTCAGCCTTACAACATTCATGCCTGCCCGAAATAATTTTTCAATAAACTTTGTGTCGCATCTAAGGTCAGAAACAGTTGCTACTATTTTTGTTTTTTTTATCATATTTGCATATATCTTAATCAGATACTTGTTGCCAGGTAACCTGATGTATTAAAAAGTTTGCAAAGATAGAAATTCTAACCTTATTCAAAAAAGATGTTTCATTAATAATTTAGCAGTTGAAACAACCAAATTATTTAAAAGATTATGAATTGTTTCTGAAGCTTGAGAAATCTCTTACAGACAACTCTGTCGAAGCATATGTTTCGGATGTTTTAAAGTTGATTTCATTTTGCAGGTTAAAGGGTGAAGATGTCAATCCGGATAATCTTACATATAATGACCTTCAGGATTTTATAAACTATTTAAATGAGCTGGGTCTGGGTTCCAGGTCGCAGTCGCGTGTTATCTCAGGGCTAAAATCGTTTTATTCGTTTTTACTGCTTGAAGATGTAATCCAAACCGACCCGACCGATTTGATCGAATCGCCAAAAATAGGCCGCAAACTGCCCGAGGTGCTTACAGTTCAGGAAATAGACGCAATGGTTGCAGTTATTGACCTGAGTAAGCCGGAAGGACACAGGAACAAAGCAATTATTGAAACGATTTATGGTTGTGGTTTAAGGGTTAGCGAACTGGTAAACCTTAAAGTTTCAAATCTTTATATAAACGATGAATATATACGCGTTACCGGAAAAGGCCGCAAAGAAAGACTGATACCAATAGGCCGAAAGGCAATAGACGAAATTACTTACTATTTTGAAAGATACAGAAATCATTTACAGTTATCGAAAGAAGCCGAAGATATTGTTTTTTTGAACCGCAGGGGCAATAAGCTGACCAGGGTGATGATATTCACCATTGTAAAGGAGCTTGCAAAGAAAGCAGGCATTAAGAAGAATATAAGTCCGCATACTTTCAGACATTCTTTTGCCACCCATCTCATTGATGGTGGTGCAGACCTTCGGGCTGTGCAGGAAATGCTCGGTCATGAATCAATAATAACAACCGAAATATATACACACCTTGACCGGGAATATCTGCGAAACAGCATTCTGAGGTATCATCCCCGGGCAGGGGTTAATTATTAGGCTTTGTCATCGAAGATAAAGCAGCATCCTGAATACAGTTTTACGGCTGGAGCCCTCTATTAAGAAATTCTGGTTGATCATGTGGCTCAAAATCATAACCTGATACCCGGTTAAAAATCTTGTTATTCTTAATAACTTTTTGGATTTTTTTAAATACCTTTGTGCTTTTTGAAAAATATGCTTATTAAAATATTAAATAACAATTCATTGTACAATAAAAAGTAATTATTATGTCAAAAGTTAAACGTGTTTATTCATTTGGTAATAAAGCTGCTGAAGGAAGAGCTGATATGAAAAACCTGCTTGGCGGTAAAGGAGCAAATCTTGCTGAAATGTGTCTGTTAGGTCTCCCGGTACCTGCCGGTTTCACCATTACAACAGAAGTATGCACCGAGTATTATGCTAACAACTGCCAGCTGCCTGCAGAATTAATGCCGGAAGTTTGGGAAGCTATGAAAAAGACTGAAGAGGCAATGGGCATGAAATACGGTGATGCTGAAAATGCTTTGCTTGTCTCATGTCGTTCAGGCGCCCGCAGTTCGATGCCGGGAATGATGGATACTGTATTAAATATTGGTCTGTGTTCTGCTACTATTCCCGGATTTATCAAAAAAACCAACAATCCTCGTTTTGTATACGATTCTTACCGTCGCCTCATCATGATGTATGCCGATGTGGTCATGGAAAAATCCGAAGGACTTGAACCGTCTGATGGTAAAGGAATTCGTAAACAACTTGATGAGATGCTTGATGAGTTCAAGCATAAAAAAGGCTTTTCATCAGATACCGATCTGAGTGCCGATGACCTCAAATACCTGGCTGAAGAATTTAAAAAACGTGTCAGGGAATCACTCGGACAATCATTTCCGGATGATGCTAAACTACAGCTTGAAGGCAGTATTAAGGCAGTATTCAAAAGCTGGAATGGAAAAAAAGCTATTTCTTATCGCCGAATCGAAGGTATACCTGATGAATGGGGAACCGCGGTAAACGTACAGGCAATGGTATTTGGCAATATGGGTGATAGTTCAGCTACCGGGGTGGCATTTACACGTAATCCGGCAACAGGTGAAAATCTGTTCTATGGTGAATGGCTTGTTAATGCTCAGGGAGAAGATGTAGTGGCTGGTATCCGCACACCAAGTCCGCTTAACAATGATACTAAAAATGAACAGAATAATCATTTGAAGAGCATGCAGGAAGCCATGCCTGAGACATATACTGAACTGGTTGAAATACGTAATACCCTTGAAAAATCTTTCAAAGATATGTTGGATATTGAATTTACCATTCAGGAGGATATATTATATATGTTGCAATGCCGTGCCGGTAAACGTACTGGTACAGCCGCTCTCAATATGGCTATGGATATGTTGCATGAAGGCTTGATTGACGAAAAGAAGGCTGTAATGCGTGTAGATCCTGCTCAGCTTGACGAACTACTTCACCCGATTTGCGATCCTGCTGCCGAAAAGAAGGAGACCCCTGTTGTAAAAGGTTTACCTGCAGGGCCGGGTGCTGCTGTCGGAAAAATAGTTTTTACTGCCGAAGATGCTGTAGCATGGCATCGTAAAGGCGAAAAAGTAATTCTTCTGCGTGAAGAAACAAATCCTGAAGATGTTGAAGGCATGCGTGCAGCCGAAGGTATTCTTACTGCCCGTGGCGGTATGACTTCACATGCAGCCCTGGTAGCCCGCGGTTGGGGCAAATGCTGTATTGTAGGCGCCGGACAGCTTCATGTGGATGCAAAAGGAAAAAAAGCAAAAGTATCTGGTTCTGACATTGTGATCAAAGAAGGTGATACGGTTACACTTAACGGTACTAAGGGTAATGTTTACATTGGTTCTATTGACCTGATGGATGCTACGGAAAATCCCCGTTTCAAGGATTTTATGAAAATAGTTGATAAATATCGCAAAATGGGTGTGCGTACCAATGCTGATACCCCTGCCGATGCTAAGATAGCCCGCGATTATGGCGCTGAAGGTATTGGACTTTTCCGTACTGAACATATGTTTTACGGAGAGGGTTCTGACCAGCCACTGTTTTTACTTCGTAAAATGATACTCAGTGCTACTGTTGAAGAACGTCGTCAGGCTCTTGATGAATTGTCTGTTTATGTGAAAAAAGACATTAAAGCTACACTGGAAGCGATGAATGGCCTGCCGGTTACATTTCGTCTGCTTGATCCGCCTTTGCACGAGTTTGTGCCACAAAAGGCCGACAAACAGGCCGAACTGGCAAAAGCTCTTGGTATTTCAACTGAAGCAATTGCAAAACGCGGAGAAGCTTTACATGAATCTAATCCTATGATGGGACACCGTGGTGTTCGTCTGGGCGTTACCTATCCCGAAGTTTCAGAGATGCAGATTCGTTCAATATTTGAGGCGGCAGCTGAACTGAAAAAAGAAGGTAAAGATCCACAGCCGGAAATAATGGTTCCTGTTACTTGTGATGTATCTGAACTTGATTTTACCAAAGTAATTACAGACAAAGTATATGCTGAAGTGTGTGCTAAATTTGGAATTAAGGAAATTAAATACAAATACGGAACTATGATAGAGATTCCCCGTGCTTGTTTACTGGCTGACCGTATGGCCAAATCTGCTGATTTCTTCTCTTTTGGAACCAACGACCTTACACAAATGACCTTTGGTTTCAGCCGCGATGATACAGGAGGATTTCTTCATGATTATCTCGATAATAAATTATTGTCTGCCGATCCATTCCAGACCATTGACCAGGATGGTGTCGGACAGCTGATTAAAATGGCTGTGGAAAAAGGACGTGGCCAACGCTCTGACCTCAAAGTGGGTATTTGCGGTGAACAGGGAGGCGACCCTGCTTCTGTTGAGTTCTGTTATAAAACAGGACTTACCTACGTAAGCTGTTCTCCTTTCCGTATACCAATCGCAAGGTTGGCTGCTGCCCAGGCTGCTTTAAGATAAAATGAGTTTCGCATGAAATAAAAAAAGGACTGTATTTTTACAGTCCTTTTTTTATGAAGAGATGTTTTTTTTGAGATATAATATTGATTATGTTTATGTTAAACAGACAAATTTAACTAAACAGAAAATAATGTTCATTAATCCAAATTTTTCTATATTTACAACCAATTAAAAAATGAAGTAATAATTAAAAAAAAATAAAAATGAGTATTAGCGCTTCTGACTTAAAAAAATACGGAATTGCCGGAGAAAAAAAGATTATTTATAATCCTACATATCAGGAATTGTTTGATGCAGAAATGGATCCCAAAAACGAAGGTTTTGAGAGAGGAGTTTTAACAAACACAGGTGCTGTTGCAGTAAAGACAGGTATTTTCACAGGTCGTTCTCCAAAAGATAAGTATTTTGTCAGAGACGCTACCACCGAGAACTCAATGTGGTGGGACGGTGTAATCAATAAGTCGGTTACTACCGAAGTTTGGAGCGAGTTGAAAGGATTGGTAACGAAACGTTTTTCGGAAATAGAGAAAATCTATGTAGTGGATGTATTTTGCGGTACAAATCCCGATACCAGGTTGAAAGTGCGTGTGATTGTTGAAGTTGCATGGCAGGCTCATTTCGTTTTGAATATGTTTATCCGCCCATCGGATTACGAATTGGAAAACTTTGGTGAACCTGATTTTGTTATGATAAACGGTTCAAAGATAACCAATCCGCGATGGAAAGAACATGGTCTTAACTCAGAAGTATTTGTACTGTTTAACCTTACAGAGAAAATGGCTGTTGTAGGAGGAAGCTGGTATGGTGGTGAAATGAAAAAAGGAATTTTCTCTATAATGAATTATTATCTGCCGCTGCGTGGTATTGCCTCTATGCATTGCTCAGCAAACGTTGGTGAAAAAGGAGATGTAGCGATCTTTTTCGGTCTTTCCGGCACAGGTAAGACCACCCTTTCTGCCGACCCGAAGAGATATTTAATTGGAGATGATGAGCACGGTTGGGACGACCACGGGGTGTTTAACTTTGAAGGTGGATGTTATGCAAAAACCATTAACCTTAGCAAAGAAAACGAACCTGATATCTGGAAAGCTATCAGGCGCGATGCCTTGCTTGAAAATGTTACTGTGCGTGAAGACGGTTCGATTGATTTCAGTGATTCTTCCCTAACTGAAAATACCCGGGTATCATATCCGATTTATTATATTAATAAAATTGTACTGCCCTCGAAAGCAGGCCATGCTACCAAGGTTATTTACCTTTCAGCCGATGCTTTTGGTGTTTTACCCCCCGTTTCTGTTCTTGACAGAGACCAGGCACAATATCATTTCTTATGTGGATATACCTCCAAACTGGCCGGGACAGAAAGAGGCATCACCGAACCTGTGCCTTCATTTTCGCCTGCATTCGGTGAGGCATTTTTAACTGTGCATCCTACCATTTATGCAAAAGAGCTGGTAAGAAAAATGGATGCCAATGGTGCAAAGGCTTATCTCGTAAATACAGGCTGGAACGGTACCGGAAAACGAATCTCGATAAAAGATACAAGGGCTATCATAGATGCTATTTTGGATGGCACCATTGAAGATGCACCTACAAAGCATATTCCTATACTAAACCTGACTGTTCCGGTTAAACTGCATAATGTAAGCGAAGGGATTCTCGATCCGCGTGATACCTACGCCGATAAAGCAGAGTGGGAAAGAAAAGCCAGAGACCTCGCATCGAGATACATTAAATACTTTAACCAATACTCTGACACACCTGCCGGAAAAGCACTGATACCTGTCGGCCCACAGGTGGATTAAGACTGCGTAAAGGCTTGTTGGTTAATTGTATATATGTATAAAAGATTTTGACTTTAAGTATTTATTGAGGTATAAAATTGTGTGCAATTAAAATATTGCTATATTTGCAACCCATTATAAACATAGTTCTTTTATATGGCTATATTATTTAATGCTTCAATCCTGATATTGGCATATTTATTGGGATCAATTCCTACATCTGTCTGGCTTGGAAAGAAACTTTTCAGGGTGGATATCAGGGAACATGGCAGTAAAAATGCCGGATCTACAAATGCTATCAGGATATTGGGATGGAAAACCGGTCTGACTGTTTTGATATTTGATGTGTTTAAAGGATGGCTGGCTGTTAATCTTATTCGACTTACAAGTTACTATATTCCTGAAACAGGCGATTATATAAATTTTCAGCTGTTATTGGGAATTGCTGCAATCATGGGGCATATTTTCCCCATTTATGTGGGTTTTAAAGGTGGCAAGGGAGTTGCTACATTACTTGGTTTTGTGCTGGCAATTGACCCATACACTACATTGATTTGTATTGGCGTGTTTATCCTTACTCTTGTTATTACCAAGTATGTATCGTTGAGTTCTATGATAGCCGGGTTTTCGTTTCCGATAATTCTGATTTTTGTATTTAAAACCACTACACCGTCACTCGTGTTATTCTCTCTTATAGTCTCGGTACTTCTTTTGTTTACACATCAAAAAAATATCGAAAGGCTTCTGAGAAACGAAGAAAACAAGGCTTTGTTCCTTATGAGCAAGCGCAGGAGGGAAGCCGAACGAATGAGACAATCAGCATAAATCTATTTCAGCATAAATCTTTTAATAGATGTTTTCAACCGTTAATACTTTCCAAGGGTTGCCTGCACCCCAAATGATATGATAAATAGCTGGTAATTGAATTCAAGGGATTGTTCGTTAATAGGTAATGCAAAGCCAAACTGAAGTATTGTTTTAATATGTTTGTACCCTGCCTTAAAAGTAACAGCAGGTTCCCACATATATCCGGTATTGCTACTGCTGTGTTGATTGAGGTTTACCATTGTAAACCGCGATGCCAGGTTTGCATCGAAAATTTCTGTGGTAACGCCTATTGAGGGTTGAATGAAAATACGTCTGGATTCTACATTTGCGAAAGAGGTCCATATTTCGCTGTCAAATTTAGATTTCAGTCTTCCGGTACCAAAGCCGCCATAAAACTCAAAAAGCACATTTTCAACAACTTTTGTATAGTAACCTGCCCCTAATTCTATGAAATAGTGTTTATGAAAACTATCAGTTGAATCCGAGGTTTTGTTGGCAAAACTCCCATTGGCCATTAATCCGAAGTGGTCAGTCACTGTATAGGCTATCTGAGGGTCAATTCCGGCTGTGCCAGTGTTCAGGCTAATCTGGAACTCATTCTCATGGTCAAGCATAGGGCTGTTGATTACATTCGGGACATATGCCGGGGCACAGGAAATTATACAGGCAAGAGCCATTAATAATAACGTTGCTTGGAAAAGGATTTTGGTGTTCATAATATTTTAATTTATTAAAAGGATGTTTTTTCTCGTACACTTAAAAAATGATGTGTAAACCCGATACAAATCCCGCTGAAATCGGCCTGCCCAAAGTTGGCGTTGATGCTTGCCCCGACAAAGAAATTATTGCGTGGTTTCTTTTGTGTATTTATCAGGTAATAATTAAGTGCAATTCTTGTGTTGAAAAGCTTTTTCAGCCAGTAATCAAAATCAGCTTCTCCCTCGTGCGAATTGTATTGTTTGATAAAATAAGGCTTGTGGAGGTTTAGTCCGCCTGCAATGTCCATACCTATGTGCCCGGTAAGAAATTCACAATTAATAAAGAAGTAGAGATTTGAGGCGTTGAGCCATGGTTTGTCAGTGTATAAAGTATCAACAGGGTTAAGAATATGGTATTGGTAATGATGATAATACCTTCCTGCCAGTCCGGCGCCAACCCGTATATGTTCTTTTAAAAGCATGCCGGCAGAAACAGTTACCGAATTTACGGTTCTTTTGTCACCTCCCACAGGTCCCGTAGCACTGCCATACTCATGCATTCCGATACCGGTTCTTATCATGGCATAATAGTGTTTCTCTCTGTTTACCGCTATGCGGTATTGCCTGGGCCGAAAATCAGGATGAACAGGATGTGTAAAGTATTTTACCGAAATGCCTATGGCGGCCTGGTTTAAACCAACATTTGGGAGTTGCAGGTGACCGTTGGAACTATGCAGGTAGCCGGCCCCCAAATTAAATGATAAATGGCGGCTTGTATAAACCGAATAATACATAAACGACTGAAACGACCATGTAAAGTGTGAACCTATCACAAGGTTGTCAGGATTCTCAGATACATCGTAAAACCTTGTAAAATAAGATCCCCCCAAAGCTATTTTAAAAAAAATAGAGTGTTTTATTCTGTTAAAAACATTAAACGCGATATATGGCAATACAGAATATTGGTTGCCGAAAACATTTCGGTTGCCGGGATTAGCTCTGCTGAGCGTAATGCCGGTGAACGGGAAGTTGTAAAATGAAGCCCATTTTTTATCGGCAGATGTTTGAAACCATCCCAAATGTAAAGACATGGTATGAGTGCTGCCTGTTTCCGGAAAATCGGAGTGGTTAGGGTAAACCGTACCCATAAGGTATTCGGGCTCAACAAAAAATACGGGACTTCTTACAAAAACTGTATCCTGTGCAGTAAGTAAAAACATATTGAAAAAAAATATGGGAAGAAAAAACATGTGCAGACAGGTTGTGTTTTTCATAGCAATGAATGCTTTTGTCAATACCATGCTGCAATGTATAACATATTTACATTGCATCAAATCATTTTCAAGACACGAGTATTAACAATTTTGGTTTAATAATAAACAGCATGATATTTTCTTCAAACCAGTCAGGTTTCTGAAACCATTACATTTCGTATAATTTTCATCGCAACCACAAATTCTTTTTATTACATTTGAACATAAAATCTGTTTTAAACAAACATGTGCATTGCTAACAACCTGGAATTATTAAAAGCTGCATTGCCAGATCGTGTTAAACTGGTTGCTGTAACAAAGACCCATCCCGAAGAGATGATTATGGAGTTGTACCGTTTTGGACATAAGATATATGGCGAAAATAAGGTGCAGGAATTGGTGGGTAAATATCAAAATCTTCCGAAAGATATTCAATGGCACATGATTGGTCATTTGCAAAGCAATAAGGTAAAACAAATCGCACCTTTTGTTTCCCTTATTCATTCTGTTGACAGTGCCGGTTTGCTTGAAGTTATCAATAAAGAAGCCATAAAAAATAACAGGGTTATTGACTGCCTGTTGCAATTAAGAATTGCCCGTGAAGAAACCAAATATGGCCTTCAATACAAAGACATTACGGCTTTGCTTCAATCGCAATTATTTCATCAGTTCAATAATATCAAAATACTTGGATTGATGGGCATGGCCACTTTTAGCGATGATGAAGGTATTGTACGTCAGGAGTTTGAATATCTTACCAAATGCTTCAATGAGCTGAAGGAGCAATATTTCGCTGAAAAACCTTATTTTTGTGAATTGTCCATAGGCATGTCGGGCGACTATAAACTGGCTATTGAAGCCGGTTCGACCATGGTGCGGATCGGCAGCCTTATTTTTGGAGAAAGAAATTATAAATAAATCTACTTTTTATGGTAAACCTTAACACCAGGTATCTCGGATTAGATTTGAAAAACCCAGTAATTGTAAGCAGTTCGGGTCTCACCAATTCGGTTGATAAAGTCGTAAAACTCGAAGAATGCGGTGCGGGAGCTGTTGTATTAAAATCTTTGTTTGAAGAGCAGATTAGTTTTGAAGCCGGCAACCTTATTGAAAAGAGCGATTATCCTGAAGCGCAGGATTACATTCAGGGTTATTTGAAAAACAATTCGGTTGAGGAGTATTTAAAACTGATTGAAGAATCTAAGAAAAAGGTAAAGATACCGGTTATTGCCAGTATAAATTGTGTTTCGGGCAGCGAATGGGTAGATTATTCCAAAAACATAGCGTCTGCAGGCGCCGATGCACTTGAACTGAACATTTTTGTTGTACCTGTCGACGAAAAAAAGAGTTCAGAAAAATACGAAGCCCTCTATTACGATATTATTGAAAAGGTTAAATCTAAAACCCAATTGCCGGTTGCCGTAAAAATCGGCCTTCATCATACCAATCTTTTAAATCTTGTAAGCAATATTTATTACAGGGGCGCATCGGGAGTTGTACTTTTCAACAGGTTTTATGCCCCCGATATTGACATTAATACCATGAAATTTACCGCTGCAGAGGTGTTCAGTTCACCATCAGATATCAGGAACTCTTTGCGCTGGGTTGGTATCATTGCCGGAAAAGACATGAAGGTTGATATTTCGGCTTCAACCGGAATACACGATGGCGCCGCGGTTATCAAGCAGATACTTGCCGGGGCCAGAACCGTTCAAATGTGTTCTGCACTCTACAAACAAGGTACAGAGTACCTCACGCAGGTAATAGAGTTCGTAAAAACCTGGATGGAGTCAAAAAACTATAAAAATCTTGATGAGATACGGGGCATGTTAAGTTACAGGCGGATATCAGATCCTGCAATCTACGAAAGGGCCCAGTTTATGAAATACTTCTCTAATTATCAAGAGTAAAATCAAGGGAGCTTTCAACCATCTTAATAAGTTCTTGATATAATGGTTTGAGTTCTTGCTGCACATTTGATCTTTTATTTTCGAGCACAGTAAGGCAGGCTTTTCTTTGTGCAACCGAGGCATTGTACAAAGATTCCTCTATTACCGTAAACACCTCAATGGCAGTCTGATAATCGTTGGTAAAGAAATATTCGGCAAATACGTGCATATGCGGGCTAAAATCGAGGCTCGACTGCCAGCATGCTGCAACAATAGAGGATGTTTTGTTTTTATAGTCTTTATTTTGCAGTGCATCGGCGATGACACCTGCCGCTTTTTTATCTTTTATGTCGCTTATAAGCCCAAGTATCTCCTCTTCTAATGCAGCGAATTCGCCCGAGGAGATTATTTCAAAAAGATATGGGATAAGCGCCACCGATCCGCTGGTGCGAAAATCTTTTAAAGCATCTGCAATCAGACTCAAGTTGCCAGATTGCAGCTTGGTAACCATCTCCTTATCTGTTTTGGATATTTTCATCATTTTATATTGGTTGAAAGGCAAAAATAGCTACGTTTTTTTATTTTGTTTACCCGTTATTATCTGTTTCAAGCAAAAAAATGTTTTTTGTTGACGGTTGTATCCTGAAACGGTTGTCTGGCCTGTAATTAACGATCCAAACAATTTCTTCGTCAGATTCAATTACCCAAACCTGTTCTTTATCTGCAAGTGAAAGTTTATTGTCAACAAAAAAATCGCTGAGTTTTTTAAAATGGTACATGCCAAAAGGCATAAACCTGTCTCCTTTTTCCCATCTTCTTAATTTTAAAGGAAATACAAGTTTATCGGCATCAAGGGCTACAGAATTTTTTCTTCGGGGAATCACAAAATCATCAGGTTTTTTAACCACTCTGAATGAAAGTTTTATGGGGGAACAGATATCGCCGGGACCAGGGCCGATGAACACTTCTTGCAAGGTTATGGGTTTTATGACACTAATTATTAAATGATCGCGGTCTTTTACCAGCCAATGTGTAGGTGAAAAGAATTGGCTGCCGGGCTGGTTGTTGAGCGAAACGGCAATTTCTGCTGCCTGGCTGCCGTTAAAGCCATACACCTTTAACAACTCAAACAATATGGTACGGGCAATTTCGGTACCTGGCAATTTTCTGAAATTTATACAGATTTTTTCACCTGAATGAGTCACCAGATCTTTACGGTATTGCTCAGTTACTTCATCAAGCAGCTTTTCCGCTTCCTTCATTTTTTCAATCACCTCATGTATGTTTTGCCTGAAAGCGGGATTGATTTTTTCAATTTCGGGTATAACGTTATTTCTTAATTTGTTGCGCAGGTATTTTGTTTCTGAATTCGACGAATCTTCACGAAATAAAACATCGTTGTTTTGTGCATAGACGGTAATTTCTTTTCGCGAAGCAAACATCAGAGGTCTTACAATGCGGTTGTTTTTGGGTTTAATGCCCGTTAGCCCGTGAATACCTGCGTTTCTTGTGAGGTTAATAAAGAAAGTTTCTATCGAGTCGTCGCTGTTATGGCCTACGGCAATGTAGTCATACCTGTTTTCAAGAGCAGTTTTGTTCAGCCATTCATATCGCAGTTCCCTGGCGGCCATCTGAATAGACAATTTTTTTTCTTCGGCATATTTTTTGGTATCGAAAGAGACATTGTGAAAATGCAATTTGTTTTTTTCGGCATACTGCTTTACAAAATTTTCATCTCCGTCAGATTCCTGTCCCCTGAGATGAAAATTGCAGTGCGCGACGGCCGGTTTGTAATTCAGTTTTATTAACAGGTGTAGCATTACCATTGAATCAATACCTCCACTCACGGCAGCCACTATTTTGTCTTTCGGGTTAAAGAGTTTTTCTGAAGCAATATAAGATTCAAATTGTCTGATCATTTTTCATATACTTAGGTTTACGGCTTTTTTGAGTGCAGCGGCCTTCAACATACACTCCTCATATTCAGAAACCGCTTCGGATGAGGCTGTGATGGCGCCACCTGTGGTAAACGACAGGTATTGGTTAGATTGGTTGTACAAAAGGGTTCTGATAAGTACATTAAAATCAAAATCCGATTCGGGAGTGAAATAACCTGCAGCGCCTGAATATACGCCCCGTTTAGTTTCTTCGTACTCTTCGATTAACTGCATGGCCCTGACTTTAGGGGCCCCGGTCATTGAACCCATGGGAAAGGAAGAGGTTATAGCATCTATTGCATCGAATTCGGGTGACAGCCTGCACATAACGGTCGAGACCATTTGGTGAACAGTGGCATAGGTATAGATGCCGCAAAGTTCTTCTACTGTTACACTGTCTTTTACTGCTATCTTCGACAGGTCGTTTCTTACGAGGTCAACGATCATAATGTTTTCTGACTGCTCTTTTTTGCTGTTTTTTAATAATTGCACCTGTTTTTGGTCAAGCAAAGCAGATGCCCCTCGTTTTACAGTGCCTTTCATGGGTTGTGAGATTATTTTATCGCCTGTTTTGGCAAGATACCTTTCGGGGCTTGACGAAATCACATACTTATCGTTGAAACGATAGAAGCAGGAGTATGGTGAAGGAGAAATTTCGGTAAGCTTTAGGTAAACCTGCAATGGATTAATCGGGGCATTTCCGGCATAAGACTCAATGCAAAAGTTCATCTCAAAAATATCTCCCCTGGCAATATGATCTTTTATTTTGCTGAACCTGGAGAAATACTCCTCTTTACTTATTCTTTGCGACATTACAATATTGTTGCACGGTACAGACTCAAATGCTGTTTTGAGGTTAATTATTTCATCATAAATTTTATCAATTTCATTTTCAGTATACTTATTGTTATAGCATATTTCAAGCTCCGAATGAATTAACCTGAAAACAATTTCGGGCCTGAAAAAATACATATCCTTAAAACCCAGGAAATCGGCATTTGAGGAGGAAAGTTTTTCTGTTTCATTTTTCAGATCATAGGCCATTATACCAAAATACCAGTCTTTTTTTTCTGAAATAAACGACCTTAATGCCCCGAAGGCCGACCCTTGTTTGCATGCGAGCATTTCCTGTGCCCCGGTAGCCGCGAGAATGTCGTAAGGGGGGAATAATGATGCCCGGGTTTGCCTGAGATGATAATTGTTGCTGCAGTGAAAAGCAAATACTTCGTGCCTGCTGCACCATTTAGCCAGCTGGTCTTTAAAAGAGGAGATATCTTTTACCCGGAATATTTTTGTTGTTCTCATTATCAGCATCAATAAGGCAGAACCAGATCAGTACTCAATTATTCTTGGATCGGATATGTAGAAATTTTCCATCTGAAGTTTTTGTTCACCCGAAATTTGAATATAATTCCATTCAGCATTATCTGGGCTTAACGGATAAAAAACAAATTTAAGCTGCAGGGTGTTAAAAACCAGTCGTTCATTTCTTATACGTAAACCAAAACCGAGTCCGCTATATAAATCGTTATTGAAAACTGGCTTTCCGCCGGGGCCAATCATGCCTATATTGGCAAAGCTAAAGAAAACAAACCTGAAACCAAGCAGGTAATAAGGGGTAAATGTTACCATCTCGAGGTTCAGGGTCATTTTTTGAATGCCTTTCAGGTTTGGGCTGTGAAGACCTGTTAGACCATGGTTGTTTTCAATACTTAAATATTCTTCTCTGAAGCGTTGGATACCGGTTTTATATTTAAACGTTAAAAAATACCTTAATTTGTACCTGTTCCATGAAACAAGTGGTGTGAAATAGGTTGTTGTTATTCCGAACAATCCCTGTTCTATGGCATTGCCGGCAATATAACCACCTGTTTCGAGCCGGTTATAGAGGTATCCGCCATTTTGCCAAAGGTAGGTTCCTTGCGATAAGTTTAATCCAAGGTATGGCCGGTGAGAAAACTCATTGAACTCATATCCGCCTATTAACTGAAAGAGGTATCCATACGGGATATCTTCGGTTTTCCCGAAACCATAAACGAGGTGACTTTTATAAAATCCCTGTATTGAAAGGGCTGCTGTGGTAAGTATTTGCAGGCGGTTGTGAAAAGTGTAAAGGTATTTTTCATCTGTTTGCGGGCGCTCGTGATAATGTATGTTGAATATTCTGCCTGCAAACATAATATTCGATCTTTTTCGCGATAAGAGATTTTGTTTTTTTAAAGGGAAAGCTCTTCCGGCCCAAACATCATAGCTTGAAAAACTATATCGTGTTTCGAAAAGAGTTGTGTCAATCAGAATAATATCCTCAACTTTTTTTTTAGTTTCCAGTCTTAGACCTCCGGCATATTTAATTTCGGGGGTGAAGAACTTTCTCTGAAAATCGGCATACAAATGCCTGGTGCCAAAATATCCGGCATACCTGAACTCGCTGTTAATAAAAGTTCCTGCAAGATTTGGAACCCTGTATGTTCCTTCGTATCCCAGCAAATTTTTCTGATCAGTGTCCCAGTAAATACTATTATGTTCTTCGTTTCCAAGGCCAAAAAGGTTTTTGTGCCATATGTTGAAGTTGCCTTTCTCAGCCCCCGACAATTCCATGCTAAACCCGAGCGACCAAAGGTCTTTAATAAAGGCGATAATATCTACCGAGTCTGAGAGCGGATGGGTTTGCTTTACATAGAATTTTATATCATGAATATAGGGTAGCGACCTTATGATTCGCTCATTGTCAGCAAGTTTATATGCATCAAGCCTGTCGCCTGTTTTTATGAGCAGGCTCCTGTCTAAAATTCTTTTAGAAGTATTGATATGTAATTTATTCCCGGCTTTCTCATAAAACCGGTCGGCCTGAATGGTGGTATCATTTACTGTGGGCCCAAAAACAGGCAATTGTTTAAAACTTATGCTACGTATAACCTTATTATTATACTCAATAAACGGCACTACACTTTCGACAGCATGTGATTCTTTATCTTCAGAGGGTGTAATTATAATCAGGTCGAATATCTCACGGGTAATTCTTCTTTGTCCGGCCCTGTTTTTTAATGTATCATAAAAACTATCTGTCCGGGCTTTGAGACTGTCGTCTGGCTCGAAAAACAATTCTTTAAAACAATGAACGTATAAAGCAGTATCAGAAAGGGTTGTGTTTATTGAATCTGTAGGAATAACGGGAGTAGTCCTGTTATATAGAAACCTTAATGGTTCCTTTCCGGATAGCAGTTGTCCGAATAAAAAACCAAATACCAGCAAAAATGTTAAGAAACGGGATATCTTTAATAATTCAGCCACCGCCTGGGTTTCTATATTTTAATGCCAATCAATTCAATATCATTGGTTATTCCGGTAGTTTTAAAAGTGTTCTCAAACAAGCCCCTGAACATGATTTCCTGTTCATTCATATTGTTTGGTCTTTTACCAGACAAAAGCAACAACAATAACCGGCAGTTGTTTTCATAATACTGGTGTTTTTTAAAGAGTTCTGCTAACTTTCGGTTATAGAGATATATGGTGGAATCGGGCAAATAATTGTAAGATATTGAATTAAACTGGTTTCCAATTTCGGGGAATGTGGCAATCCGGTTCAGTATAATCTGTTTAAAATCAGCGTCGGTATATAGCAGAATATCCTGGTTAAAACCTGAAAAATGCATCTGGCCGGAATTTTTATCAATAACCGAAAGAGAAATATTTACTTCAAGATTTTTAAATGAAGTTGCATCGGAAAGGATGATTTTTTCGGACAAAAAGTTATTTAACTGTTTTAACAGGTCAGGGGCGTCTTTAAATTGTTCCGATTGAATGGTTCGGTTAAGGAATGATGACATCATTATATTCATCAGCTTGTATTGCACCTGTTCTGATTGGTTTTCGATATAAAGAATGAAAATTTTTCTTTTACATTCTGTAAGCCAGAAAAAATTTTTGGCGCTGTATTCGGGATCCCCTGTAATGTGAAAATAATCACCAAGCGATTGCTTTAGTTGCTGTTTCAAGGGTCTTTGCGCTTCAAGTATCAGGTTTGTAAGGTACGAGATTTCATCATCCTCTTCTTTTCCGGCTTTATCTGCTAAAGGTTTTATCGAAATAACTTCAGTAATGCCGAGTTGCAAAAGATTTTTTACCTTGGCTTCGATTTCAATCCTGTCAAATGGTTTTGAAATATAATCATTGGCGCCTGCTTCAAGTCCGCGTTTTCTTGAATCGCGGTCATCCAAAGCAGTGATAAGAATAATGGGAATGCTTTTTAGCGTCTCATTACTGCGCATTCTTTTGCATACCTCAAAACCATCCATCTCGGGCATCATCACATCCATCAGTACCAGATCGGGAGTGTTGGTTTCTAAATAATGCAAAGTTTTTAAGCCATTTTCGGCAAAATCAATCTGGTAGTTATCTGATAAAAAGATTGCTTCAAGAAGCTGTCTGCCAACAGGTTCATCATCTACAATAAGGAGTTTACTTTGTGTGGTCACTGAAAGCGATTTAGTTGTCACTCGTAAGTTAATAATATTTTCACAAATATTATTCTGGATTTAATTACAAATTTATCATTTTATGCTTGTTGAACAATTATTTTAAAGTAATTGAATTTTATTATTCAGCATAAAAAATTAATTTTATAACCGGGTGTATTTAAAATCCCCGCCATGTATGAGTGAATCTATATTAAAGGCTATACTAAGGCTTTTTGCAATTGTCACATTGCTTTTACCCGATGATAAGCAATTGTATGCAGAGGAGATTATAAAATCGTATCTGTTGCAATTGGTTAACCAAAGGAAATATAAACAATTTATTTCTATATACAGATTTTACTGTAATGATTTTAAGGAGCGGGCACATAAAAAATCAGAGATGTATAATCGCTTTTTTTCGGTCAAATCGCTGCTGATATGTGAACAAATCAATATGAACCTGCTGCAAAACCAGAAAACACTGATGTTTTTTCAGATACTTGATATTGTGCATTGTAAGAGCAATTTATCTGAACAGGAAAACGATTACATTAGAACTATTGCCCTCTCGTTGAATTTTTCACTTGACGTGTATAATAACTGCAGGGCTTTTATTTTTGACCCCTTGACCGAAATACCTGATAAAAGGTCGGTATTGGTACTCAGCAATGCTGCCCGTTACAGTGATTCTGCAATTCAACACTGGCAGGTAGCAAATCTTCGTGGTGATATTGTGTTTTTAAATGTTAAAGAAACAAATACTTTTTTTTTCAGGCATACAGTTACCGACGACCAACTGGTTTTAAGAGCGAGGAATACCATTCCCGGCCGCACATATTATTTTGAGAAAGGATCGGTGCTGAGAAGCTTAATTATAGGTGCCATTCATTATAGCGATGTGTTAAAGTTCTATTCTAATCTGAGCCCTGATTCTGCTTTCAGTCTTGAAGCTTCAGAAATCGAATACCGTTTTAGCCGCAGTAAAAAAGCCATCCATCCCCTTTCTATTTCAGTCGAATCTGGTCAATTGATTGGTATTATGGGAGGTAGTGGAGTAGGCAAATCAACATTGTTAAACCTACTGAATGGCAACCTTAAACCTACCAGCGGAAAGGTTACTATTAATGGTTTTAATGTACATTCCGAAAAAAAAGAACTTCACGGAATAATCGGTTATATCCCCCAGGAAGATTTGCTTATAGAGGAACTTACCGTATACCAGAATTTATATTTCAATGCCAGGCTTTGTTTTGGAAGCCTCTTAGAGCATGAATTAGAAGAGATGGTAAATACCCTGCTTACAGACCTTGACCTTTTTGAAATTAAAGACCTGAAGGTTGGCAGTGTATTAAAAAAATTCATCAGCGGAGGCCAGCGCAAACGGTTAAACATTTCGCTCGAGCTTATTCGCGAACCCTACCTGTTATTTGTTGATGAACCTACTTCGGGACTGTCATCAACCGATTCAGAAACAGTGATGGACCTTTTGAAGGAGCAAACCCTTAAAGGAAAACTCGTGGTGATAAACATCCATCAGCCATCTTCTGATATTTTTAAGTTGTTCGACAAGTTGCTTGTACTCGATAAAGGAGGAAAGGCCGTTTTTTTCGGAAACCCTGTTGATGCACCTCTGTATTTTAAATCGGCACGGCAATTAATCAATGCCGAAGACAGCGAGTGTATCACCTGCGGAAACCTGAACCCTGAACAGATATTGCAGATTATTGAGGCACAGGAGATAAACGAGTTTGGGAAACACACTGGCAAGCGTATTTTTTCGCCTGATGAATGGTATAACCTGTATAAGAAAAATTTAGAGATAAAACCCTTACCGCTTGGTAAAAAGAAATCCGGATTGCCCTGGAGCCTTCTCAATATTCCTTCAAAATACAAGCAGTTCAAAATCTTTCTGCAGCGAAACCTGCTTGCCAAGATAGCCGATCGTCAATACCTGCTTATCAACCTGCTTGAAGCGCCGCTACTGGCTTTGATACTGGGAGTATTTACAAGGTATAATGCCGGTTCGTCAACTTCTGAATATGCTTATATTTTTTCTGCCAATATTAATTTACCGGTCTATATTTTTATGGGGGTTATTGTGGCCCTTTTCCTTGGTATGATGGTAAGCGCAGAGGAAATAATTCGCGACCGTAAGATCATTCAACGCGAGACTTTTTTAAACTTAAGCAGGTATAGTTATTATAATTCAAAAGTGCTGTTTTTGCTGGCCTTATCTGCAATTCAAACACTTTCTTTTGTGCTTGTCGGAAACTGGATTATGGGAATAAAGGGCATGGTCTTACCTTACTGGATGGTATTGTTTACAGTCTCGGCAGTCTCTAACCTTTTGGGCCTGAATATCTCAGACAGTATCAAATCAGTAGTGTCGATCTATATTCTGATCCCTTTGCTGTTAGTGCCTCAGATTTTGCTTGGAGGAGCCATGGTAAGGTTTGACAGGCTGAACAGGCAGGTGACTTCGCAGGAGGTGGTGCCGGTAATAGGCGATCTCATGGCTTCGAGATGGGCTTATGAAGCGCTCGCTGTGCACCAGTTTAAAAACAACAAGTACGAGAAGTACTTCTACCCGACCGATAAAGTAGAAAGTGAATCTTCATACAAATTGAATTACCTGTTGCCCGAGTTACAGCTTATACTTGATGAAGTTTCTGTGAATAATGTAAACGCGGATAAGCAGTTGATGAGAAAAAATTTTAAAATTCTTCGCAATGAACTTGAATTTCTGGCCTATGAAAATATCCCTGTCTTTAAAAGTATCGCACTGCTTAATGAAAACAGTTTTAGCATTAAGGAGGAAATGGAATTACGCAACTACCTGCAAAAGGTTAGGGATGTATACTTAAGAAAACTTGATGAAGCGCTTGACAGCAGGGATAAAATAATAGAAAACCTGGCTGGTGAATTGGGAGGAAAAGATAAAGTTATTGAAATGAAACAAAGGTATTATAACGAAAGTCTTGCTGAACTGGTAATGAACAAAAGGGACAATGAGAAAATAATCAGGTATAAAAACCGACTTGTGCGTAAGGCCGAGCCTGTTTTTGCAGTTCCAAGGCCAAAATCTGGCAGGGCGCATTTTTATTCGCCGGTGAAGTGCGTGGGAAACCTGATGATTGATACCATTTGGTTTAATGTACTTGCGCTATGGTTTCTGAATATTGTCTTTTTCCTGTTTCTTCATTTTGGGATTGTTAGAAAATCTGTGGCATTTTCGGAAAATCTGTTTTTTAAGCGAAGATATTTTTCAGTTTTTAATAAAAAAGTGTATATTTAAGTAACTATATTCTACACATAGAATTATTTATACTGCGTTAAATCAATATTAACTTTTGAAAAAACAATAACGATGGCCAAAACTAAATATCTGTTGATACTTCTGGTGCTTGTGTTTTCGGGAGGATGTAAAAGCGACCCTGCTTCAAGGAAAAGCGCCAGTGATGACTTTGAAACAGCAGCAGTTGATTCTTTAAAGCAGGATTTCAAAGATGTGTATTACAGGTTTCCATCGCCAGAGGAAATGTTTTCTTACCTTGACAGCACAGGCCTGCAATTTAACAAAGGCTTGTTAAATCCGTATGCAAATATTGATACCTACATTGAAACATTTTACCAGGCATTGAACCTGGGCATCTACAATGCCGATCTGGCCTATATCTCGCTTTTTCAACGATATAAAGAGTCAATGGATTATCTGCAGACCATTTATATTCTTAGCGAAAGGCTTAGGATTTTGGAAGCCTTTGATAAAAACCTTATTTTCAGAATAGAGAACAATATTAGAAACCATGATTCACTTGAGGTAATTTCTGATGATGCATTCAACGGGATCATTAATTTTTTATCGGGTAATAAAAAAGAAGATGTGTTTGCGCTTATATCCATGGGGGGATTTATTGAGTTCATGCACCTTTCGCTTTCATTATGCGGGGATTATTCTGCAGAAAACAAAGTGATCGGGAAAATTACCGATCAGAAACTGGTGTTCGACAACATTATGAAATTTACCCATCAATACAGCACAGAAAGAAATATTCAAAAATTAATGAAACTGGCAGAGCCCTTAATACTGTTTTATGAGAGGGCGCAGGAAGATACAGGTAAAGCCACTGTTACAAAATCATCTGAAGGCAAACTCGTTTTCGGGGGTAAAAAGAAAACCCGGCTCTCTGAAAACGATTTTAACGAGTTGAAAATTATTATCTCAGATATCCGCTTAAAAATAACCTCGGCAAACTAATTACCATGAGAAGTTTTTATACAATTAAGATTGCTTTTTTCGGAATACTGGTTTTTACCCTTACTGCTGTCTCTTTTGCACAGGACTGTACAGATTTCCATAAGTTCCATTGTGCTTATTCAGATTATACTTTTTTCTATAGCCGCCAGTCAAAAAGCTTTTTATTCCGTAAGGGGCAGACTGCGGAGGTTCAGATTGTGGCGTATGCCGGGGAAGAGTATTACCTGTCGGTTTGTGGTGCGAGAAAGTTAGGCACCATCAGGTTCAGGATTCTGAGTGACGATAATGAAAGAACGGTGCTTTTCGATAATGCAGAGAATGATTATCAATCTTCGATTTCTTTTGTCAATGAGGCAACATCAAACCTTGTCATAGAATTATCCTCAGCAGATGCTGCATCGCGTGAATCAAAAGATACCGGTTGTCTCGGGCTGGTGGTACAATTCAGAAAAGTCCAATAGCTATTGGTCTTTTATGGTTGGCTGATGAGTGAATTAAAAAAATCAAAGTGGTATCTTATTGATTTGGCCCAGTAACTGCTGCAGTGAGCGCCGGGTTGGGAGATGTAGGTTGCTTTTAATTTTAGCACATCACATCTTTTTCTGAACATATTATTGCATTCGTATAGATGGTCTTCTGTTCCGCAATCGAATAATATTTGTTTTCCGGTGTTTGAAATGTTTTCCAGATAACTTATTGCCGAAAATTTACTGTATTTTATGCCTTCGGTATAATCATCGCCCAACAACCTTTTCAGACTGCTTTTGCTGTTTGAACAACTCAGGTCAAGCACACCGCTTGTGCTTGCAGCGCTTAAAAATAGTTGGGGGTTTCTTAAAAAAAGGTACATGGCGCCTGCCCCGCCCATACTCAACCCGGTTATAAAAACTTTTGAACTGTCTATGGCATATCTATCAAGTATTGTCGTGTAAAGCGAGTTGACAAAAAAAAGCTCGTATTGTGAATTCTTAATACGCGGACTATTAAAATAAAACGAGTCTTTGAAACCATCGGGGCACACAATAATAAAGCCATATTTATCGGCATAGTGCTGCAGGTTGACCAAACGGCCCCATGAACTGTAATTGCCGTTAATGCCATGTAACATGTACACTGCAGGATATTTTTGTGATACATTGTAACCAGATGGTGTATATACCCAAACCGTATCGTTCCCGGGAAGCTGGTTATTTGATATCACAAGTTCTTCTTGTGCACATATATAGGCACCTTGAAACAGGATGATAATGAAAACCAGGGCTTTTGCCATTTTATGCACAATTTTTCGGCGTGAAAGTCAATCTTAGAGGCCAAGAACCTCAGTTCCCTGGTTGAAAACAATATCAACAGGTATCTCTTTCGAAGCTATTTTTTCGAGGGCAGTTTTAAGGTCGGTATCTTCAATACCGTATTTCCCGATAAAGGCAGATGCTTTTTCATAGTCACCGTCGCCCTGCAGTGCCAGTACCTTTTCAGACAAGCTGATTACAGCCTCCTGCATATTATTAAAATTGACAGTGTACATGCCATTTTCATCAATTGTGAAAGCTTCTTTCTCTTTAAAATAGTTGTATCTTATAAGATTAGCTCTGCCATGCGCGCTTGATGCGCCAAAACGGATAGACCTGAAAATACCTGCCAGAAAGGTCGTATAATTGTTCATCAGATCGGTTTCAATTTCATTCATCTCTTTGAGCTTAGTTACCAGAAATAGTCCCAGTATATCAGCTTTGCCTTCCTCGATTGTGGTGTAATTGTCTTTCAGGGCTTCACGTACTGTGCCTTTCCCGGAAATGGTATTGGACATGCCCAAGCCGTGTGCCACTTCATGAAACATGGTGTTGGCAAAAAATGCATCGAACTGAATGTGTTTAAATTGTGATGGATGTATCAAAACTTCGGCAATAGGAATGAGTATTTTGTCGAATTTGGCTTGCATGCTGTTTTTAAGCTGTAACCGCCGGCTGCCTTTTGCCTGGTTTACTTTTTCATCGTTGGGCAGGTTAATGGCAATGGTCTTGCTCCCTGCATTGCAATCGCCTGCATAGTAAATCACATCATAAGCGTTTAGGTCGCTGTCGGTGCCGGGCGTCTCCTGTTTGTATTTATCTGCTACAGGAAGTTGTTTTTGTAATGCGGGAAGCAGGGTGGCATACCTGGCCAGCCGGTTGCTCCATTCCATATCTTTAACGAGTATGTACGCTTCATGTGCGGCCTTGTACCCAAAAAGCTGGTCTTCGTATGTTTCAATAGGTCCAACGACGAAATCAATGTGATTGTTTTTCATTTCCATCCAGGCAATGTCGCTGGGATAATATTCGTCGCTGAGAAGCGCTTCGGCCCTCAGCAGAAGGTATTTTTTCAGTCCCGCATCTTCGGCAAACTCTGCAGCAGACTTTATCAGAGAAGAAGCCTGTTGAATTTTGTCGTTAAATGCCACATGGTACGGTATTGTTTTTAGCTTGTTATTTTCATCCCTCCTGATAAGGGTATATAAACTGTTTTTGTCGGGGGAATCAAATGCTTCGAATTCCTCTTTGGTCATATCAGACGGGTAAAAGTTTGCGCCAAGGGGTTTTTCCCCATAACCTTTTATAAACGGTTTGTTGTCGTTTAGCCTTTCCCATGGCCCGTAATTGATTATTACAAACTTTTTTTCATTTTCAACAGTGAGTTTTGACAGCAATTCTTCCTTATCACCATAAGCCTCCTGCCAGAAGATATCATCCATCAGTTTCGCGGCTTCGATTAGTATCGGAATCATTTCTTTTTCTTTATCACTTAGTTTTGTGATATCTGTTGTAAGGGTGATTGGTGCAAATGCCGCTATTTTTTTGCTCATTTCATCGGTCATCTCTGTACTGTTTTTTACTTTGTTTTTGCAGGATATTGATATAATTCCTGCAATTATCGCGGTTATCAATAAAGTTTTGCTCATTTTGATATGGATTAAATAATTGAACAAATTTACCACTTTATTGCAAGAAATTTCAGGTAACTTCTATTTTTGATTTTAAAAACAGGAAATGAGGAAAAAACTTAATCTGATTTTCAATAGGATATAGTTTTAAATGTATAAATCCTGATATTGGCCAAATAGAACTAAATAAAATCCCGGCACCGGGCCGGGATTGTCCTGGGTTGCCCCAGATATATTGTAGATGAACTGCTGATAATAATAAAACAAATAGTGTGCCAAAAAATATGAATTACTCATTTACTGTTTCACCTTACATACTGCCAGAAGGCGCACCTTGAGGTTTCTTATTGTATCACTGACACCCTTGGCAACAGTGTATGTTTTTTTTTCTTTATTCTTTTTATTTTGTGTGCCGTCAACGATTACATCCAAGTAATTCTGGCAGAGTTAATTGTGTATAAACCTTGTATATCCTATTCACTCTTTTTATAGGCCACTCCCTCAATCTTTACGGAGGGAGGGTCGCCATAGCCTTTATGGAACGATTTATTTGTAATTAAGATGTAATCTGCCTCAAGCCTGGCAGCTCTTTTTTTCAGGATGATCATCACATTTTTTTCAAGGTAATCGTTGCTGCATTTTACCTGGTCAGCATCATACGCGGCCGAAACAGGCCCTAATAAAGTGAAACCTGCCACCTCATATTCATCTTCTGTAATAACGATCTTTTCCCAGATTTCGCGGCGATACACGATTAACCGGTCCTCCTGTACAGGCAGTAGTTCTTTTTTTTCTTCATCGTATGGTGTAAACAGGTCAATACGGTTGTCGGCATAAAGTATCTGGCTTACTTTATAACGGTTAATTGACTCAACCTTTGTGTTGAAAGGGTATAGAAACCTAACCTCCGTGAATGTGATATGTTGAACTTTGCCAATAAGCACTTCATTATCAAAAGTTATGATTTTATCGAAGTATTTTAAGGCAGTGCCTTCTTTGTCATCATTTGAAAGGATAGACAGCTTTTCGAAGTTGCTATGCAACAGATTATCAGCTACTGCTGCTGCTCTTGCGTAAGCAGAGCTGTCGGGGATAAAACTGTCTTTAGCCTGAATCTCTTTTTTAAAAGGTTTTTTTTCTGTATCACCGGAATTCACAAACCTGTCGGTCAACTCATTATTTATGATTTCCTGTGCCTCCAGCAGATCCGGGGGCAAATGAAAAAGGAAAAATATCAGGGCGTATATCATTTTTTTTGTGATCATATACCTTGTCCCGCAGGATACTGACTTCAGTAATTTATTGTTGATCAACACAGTGTTCTTCATTTACAGGATAGATGCTGATGAATTTACGTCTTTACCTGCATTATTCATACCCTTTCTTTGGTATGGATCAAAATGCAGGCAACCCGATCAAAATTGGAATTATTCTATGGAATATTTCGGGTTAAAAATAAAAAAAAGTGTGGAGAATTAAATTTTTTTTCCATCAATCATGCAAATTATATGATGAGGCAATTCCGTTATAAATGAAGAACAGGTTTGCTTAATATTCCATAACAATCATAGGCCGTATAGTTTGATTTAGTATGAATATTACATTTTTATTTTGACGTTAAAAGGGAATAAGACACTAAAATAATTTCAACTGTTGAAGAAAATCTTTATTTTTGAAAGGATGTCACAATTCAAGCATGGTTTTACAATGAATTTTAAGTTAACAGATCTGACACATCAAATCATTGACATAATGACGGTTTACCCGGGTGATGTAAAACCACAGGTTATTACAATTCGCAATCACAATATTGACGGATATCAGGAATCTTTACTGAATATATCCTCGCATACCGGAACGCATATTGACTGCCCTCAGCATTTTTTTAAAGATCGTGAAAGTACAGGTTCAATGCCTGTTGCGGCATTTTTTGGCAGGGCCGTAAAAATAGATGTAGGTGATGTAGGAGATTTGATTTCGAAGGAGGTACTCCAAAAAAACGAAAAAAATCTGTTAAATACTGATTTTGTACTGTTTTATACCGGATACGACAGGCTCTGGTGCAGTCAGGATTATTTTACGGGTTACCCGGTACTCGATGCAGAGGCCGTTGAATATTTATTGTCCTTCAGTTTAAAGGGGATTGGTTTCGATACCATTTCAGCTGACAGGACCATATCGGAAAACTACCCCGTTCATCGGGCTGTCCTGGGGCGAAACATGGTGATTATTGAAAATCTTACTGCCCTTGATAGTCTGCCCGAATGTAATTTCTATTTTAGTTGTTTTCCTCTGAAGATTACCAATGGTGATGGTTCCCCGGTAAGGGCAATTGCATATATTGACTACATAAAGGAAGTGTAAGACTAATTCGTAACAATATGAAAAAAATATTTCAGTTTCTGGCTGTTTTAACTGTCTTTGCAGTTATTTCAGGGTTCATTTATCTTTTTATACTGTCACCCGATGACAAATTTCAGTCAGTTTACCTTGTACCGCACGATGCGGCATATATCATTGAAACCGAAGACCCTTTTGGCGCCTGGGATAAGATCATTCACACCAATGTGTGGGCTTACCTTAAAACCAATGATTTGATGTCGGATATTAATAAAGATATTGTGGGCGCCGACTCGCTGATCTCTTCCAACCGTATGTTGGTAAACCTGTTTGGGAACCGAAAAATCCTCATATCATCGCACAGATACAAACCGGGCAGGTATGAGTTTCTTTTCGTAGTTGACCTGAAAAGCATATCAAAGCTAAAGAATCTGAAAAGTCATCTCGGTAAGATAACAGATGATGATTTACGGCTAACGTACAGAACCTATAAAGATTACGAAATAATGGAGTTGTTTGATAAGAAGTCCGGCGATCTCTACTATTTTTCACTTATTAAGAACCAGCTTATCTTTTCGAAAGTCTACACGCTAATCGAGGCTTCCATTGACCAGCTTGATAAACTGACCTTGGGCAGGGACCTTAATTTTATTGAAGTAACAAGGCATACCGAAGGGAAGGGGCTGTTCTCAATTTGCATCAATTATCTTTACTTTAAAGATTATATTGCCTTGATCATGGGCAAACCAAATGATTTTTTGAAAATGCTTTCCGATAACCTTTATTATACATCAGCATATGTTCAGTTAGATGAAAAGGGAATGTTGCAGGTTACAGGTTATACCAGTGTAAAAGACACCACGAAATCTTTGTTCAGGGCATTGATGAAGTCCGGGCAAGGCGGGTATGGTTTTGCAGGATATGCTCCTTCACGTACAGCCACTTTTGTAAATATCGGATCTGACCAGACTTTGACATTGTACAGAAATATTAAAAGCACCCTTGACAATGCTTCCCTGGCAAACCTTGAATCGGTAATGGGCAAAACAGAGAAGATGTTGAAAATTAATATCGAGAAAGACATTCTTGGCTGGATGCAGGATGAAATAACGCTAATACAGACACAGCCTTCAAATCTGGGCAGAATGAATGAGTTTGCTGTGGCCTTCAGGGCCGGGAGTAACAAGCAGGCAACCGAGAGCCTGTCTTACCTCGCAGCACAGGTAAAGAAGAATTCTCCGGTTAAGTTTAAAGCTATTATTTATAAGGGATATACGATCAATTATCTTTATATACCGGGAATCTTTAAGATGCTCTTCGGGAACCTGATTAAGCGTCTTGAAAAACCTTATTATACCATTATTGATGAATATGTCGTGTTCAGCAATCATCCTCAGACGCTGAAAAGCATCGTGGATGACCTTGAATCAGGAAATACACTTAAAAGTGACGAAAACCGCAATGAATTCTTGTCTCACTTTGACTACAGGTCTATGGTGATGGCCTATTTTCAGGTGCCTGTGCTTTTTTCCAATGTAAAGGAGTTTGTTTCTCCTCAAACCTGGACAACTATGCAGAAAAACAAGCAGTATTTTGTCTGTTTCCCAAATATCGGGCTTAGTGTTCGTAACGATAAAGAGTTGATAAAGCTCAACCTGTCGGCAGAATTTAATCCTCAACCAGATGAGTTTACTCCGGTAAAGTATCTTTTCGATCCTATGTCGTTCATGTTGCAGGATTCTACAGCGTTCAAAACTGTAGAGGGTGAGAAAGCAAGAGATGATTTTGAACCGGTTATCATTATTAATGAACTTGATGCCTCAAAGCATGAAGAGTTTTTTGAAGACGGTAACCTGAGACTATCTGTCGGGTTAAAAAACGGATTAATGGATGGTAATTTCAGGGAGTATTATCAAACCGGCAAGCTTCGGTTGAGGGGCAAATATAAACAAGACGTGATGGACGGTACTTGGAAACTATATGACGAAAAGGGTAATCTCATCGAATCACGAGAATACCACGATGGTGTGGCAGATTAGAGATAAAGGGGTTAAGTGAAAAATGGCTGTTGTTTTTCCGGAAACGAGTTTAATAAAATCACACGATAATAACTTCCGGTTCGAGTTGAATGGCAAAATGGTTTTTAACTGCTTTTTGAATTTTACCCGCGAGTGTTATAATATCTTTGGCTGTCGCATGGCCGTAGTTTACAATCACCAACGGTTGCTTACGGTAGGTACCGGCATCGCCAATTTTTTTGCTCTTCCACTGGCATGTTTCAATAAGCCAGGCAGCTGATAATTTTACCCTCTCCTGTCCTGATTCCCAGTGTGGAATTTTCGGGTAGAATTTTTTAATATATTCAAGGGTTTCTAAACTTACAACGGGATTTTTGAAAAAACTGCCGGCGTTTCCCAGTTCTTTCGGGTCGGGAAGTTTGTGTCTTCTTGTTTCTATAATTACTTCACGAATATTTCTTATGTTGATTTCAGGGTATTTGTCAAGCTCTTGTTCGATATTTCCGTAATGTGTTACAAAACGGGGCTCTTTCTCCAGCCTGAATACCACCGAAGTGATAATAAACCTGTTTTTAAGTTTTTCTTTAAAGATGCTTGTGCGGTAGCCAAAATGGCACTCAGAGGCCTGAAAAACCTTTAATTCAGCGGTTTCAATATCTATCGCTTCAACATTGTCTATCACATCTTTTACTTCTACACCGTAAGCGCCGATATTTTGCACAGGGCTTGCCCCTAATGTGCCCGGGATGAGCGAGAGGTTCTCAATGCCTCCATAATTGTTTTCAACGCAATATTGTACAAAATTGTCCCAGTTTTCACCGGCAGCGGCTTTAATGTAAACCTGTTTTGCGGTATCCTTAACAACCTCAATTCCCTTTATCGATGGTTTAATGATCAATCCGTTGAAATCGCCGTTGAACAGAATATTGCTCCCTTCTCCCAATATAAGCCTGGGCTGAATGTCTTTATATTTCGATTGTAATATTTCCTTTATTTCAGCTTCGGTACAAGTATTGGCAAAATATCTTGCATGTGCCTCCAGACCGAACGTGTTATAGCTTTTTAACGAAATATTTTCCTTTATTATGTTCATAATTCAGATTCAACGCCAAGCAAAGATAGCACCACAAAGCTTTTATTTTATTGTTCAGAAATCAATTTTTCAACATTCCTGTCCTTAAGGCTAAAATGTTATGTTAACAAAGGTATTTTAAACAAATATGGAATTAAGGTTTACAGGTTGTGTCTAAAAATATATACATTAGCTTTTTATTAGATATTACTGTGAAAATTTGTCTTTCAGTTACCAACGACATTGTCACCGATCAGCGGGTGAACCGTATAGCTGCTTCGCTTCTTAAACTCAATACCTCTGTAACCATAGTGGGTAGAATAAGAGAAACAAGTTTGGGGCTTCAGCCTTCAGAAATTAAATTCAAAAGATTTAAGTTGTTATTCAACAAAGGGCCTTTTTTTTATATCTGTTACAATATCCGCTTGTTTTTCTACCTGTACTTTCATCGTTTTGATGTGCTGGTAGCCAACGATCTTGATACATTACCTGCCAATTATCTTATTTCAAGGCTTAAAAAAATTAAATTGGTTTACGATAGTCATGAATATTTTACCGAGGTTCCTGAGCTTATAGGGCGAAAAAGGGTTAAGAGAATATGGGAATTGATTGAAGGTCTTATACTGCCTCATATTATTTATTCTTATACGGTTTGCGGTTCGTTGGCAGATATTTACAATAGCATGTATCATATTGATATGCAGGTGATAAGAAACCTTCCTGTGAAGAAGGGGCAACCAGTTGTTCACAAAGAGCTCCGTGATGGTGATGAACATATCATCCTCTATCAGGGATCGGTAAACAAAGCCAGGGGATTGGAAATGGTAATTCAGGCAATGAGGCACCTTAATGGGGTAAAATTTGTCATCATTGGCAACGGCGATATTAAAAACAACCTTGAAAAGATGGTAGCAGGATACGGATTGACCGGAAAAGTTGTTTTTTTGGGGCGTGTCATCCCCGAAGAGCTTCTCTCATATACTGTTCAGGCAGATATTGGAATTTCGCTCGAAGAAAACCTGGGGCTGAACTATTACTATGCGTTGCCCAATAAGTTATTTGATTATATCCAGGCTAATGTTCCTGTGATGGTTTCAGATTTTCCTGAAATGGGTGGGCTGGTTGCCCGCTATAATATCGGAGTGGCAACTGCCGAAAGAAACCCGTTGAAAATAGCAGATTTGATTATGGATATACTGAAAGACAAAGACAGGATAAGTCTTTGGAAAAAAAACCTTATAAAAGCTGCACAGGAGTTTACATGGAATAGTGAAGAGTTAAAACTGCTGGACTTTTATCGAAAGGTTATTTCACAGCCACAGGCACGAGACGTTTGAAATAGAAAAACAACAATTTGTACAAAACAACTGACAATGGAATGGATAATATAAACCAGAAGGCAGCTACTGTAAGGTAGGCAATCCAGAAATTATGCATTGTTCCCCAAAAATCGGTTTTCATCAGAAGTAGAAAATGGTCTAAAGTCCGTGGCAGAAGTGCATGGCCAAAGATCATGTTTCCCAGTTTAAGAAAAGGAAAAATCAGAAGTAACTGCAAGGGAAATACCGCATAATGTGCAACTTGCGAAGCAGTGAAATTCAACCTGAATACCAGTGCAATAAGTGTGATTAAAATAGATGTAATACCATAAATGGGCAGAATGCCGATGGTTATGCCTATAGAAACCGAAAGAGCCAGTTTGTGCGGGGTAATACCTTTTCTGAGGGAGTATACAATCTTCTTCAGAAATTTTTTCTGTAATGCCATTATTTGAATCGTCTATCCTGTAAGTATATGTTTATAACTGCCAATACGTAATTATATCCAATTGGTTTGCAAATTTAAGATAAATTATTATACCTCTAAAGATATTAATGTATTTTATTTTAAGAGACTGGAAAGATTATTTAGCCGAGGAGCAGAAAAAGGTCTTACAGTTTTTTATAATTGTAAAAGGTTGCCCGAAATGGCATTTCTCATCTTTTTTTAAAGAAAATAAAACTAAATTCGCTGGTTTCTTAAAAATCCCGAGTATTGATTTTTAACTTAAACAAAAATAGATACTTAAAAACCCGTAAATGCATCAGGCAGATTATAATTTTGTAATCTTCTGACATTAGGGTAAACAATATCCGAAAACCTGATACTAAAAAAACACAAATATAATGGCTAAAATAAATAGAGAAGAGGCACTTAGATATCATTCCTGCGGAAAACCCGGAAAAATTGAAGTAATTCCGACCAAACCATACCGTACGCAGTATGATTTATCGCTGGCATATACCCCCGGTGTGGCCGAACCATGTCTTGAAATTCAAAAAGACCCTGCCAATGCATACAATTATACTGCACGGGGAAACCTTGTAGCTGTGATCTCAAATGGTACGGCAGTATTGGGACTTGGCGACATTGGCGCGCTTGCAGGGAAACCGGTTATGGAAGGCAAAGGTCTGCTTTTTAAAGTGTTTGCTGATGTTGATGTTTTTGATATTGAGATAAATGAAAAAGACACCGAAAAGCTCATCGCCCACATTAAAGCCATATCGCCTACCTTTGGAGGCATTAACCTTGAAGACATTAAAGCTCCTGAGTGTTTTGAAGTTGAAGAACGGTTGAAACAAGAGCTTGATATTCCTGTTTTTCATGACGACCAGCATGGAACAGCAATTATTTCTTCTGCCGGTATGTTAAATGCACTCGAGATTACAGGCAAAAAGATAGATGAAATTAAGGTTGTTGTAAATGGCGCAGGTGCTTCGGCGGTCTCATGTACCAAACTATACATTGCACTTGGGGTAAGGCCCGAAAATGTAATCATGCTCGATACCAAAGGGGTGATAAGCACAAGTCGGACCGATCTGAACAAATACAAACAGCAGTTTGCCAGAGACCTTTCAATTACTACTTTACAGGAGGCTATGGTTGGTGCAGATTTCTTCCTGGGGCTGTCAACCGGTGATGTGGTGAAACCCGATATGCTCAGGTCAATGGCCAAAGACCCTGTTGTTTTTGCCATGGCAAATCCTAACCCGGAAATTTCATACGATGAGGCCGTGGCAGTGCGCGACGATATTATTATGGCTACCGGCCGTTCGGATTATCCCAACCAGATAAATAATGTGCTGGGTTTTCCTTTCATATTCAGGGGAGCGTTAGATGTAAGGGCAAAAACCATCAACGAAGAGATGAAAATTGCCGCGGTATATGCGCTTGCCAGATTAGCGAAGGAGGCTGTACCCGAAGCCGTGAATATGGCCTATAAGACCACAAATCTTTTTTTTGGCAGAGACTATATTATCCCCAAACCCCTCGATCCGCGTTTGATTACCAGGGTAGCCCCTGCAGTTGCCAGGGCAGCCATAGAATCGGGGGTGGCGCAGGCAACAATTACTGACTGGAAGGCTTATGAACTGGATTTGATGAAACGTATGGGCTTGCATAATAAGTTGATAGATGAGATACAAACACGTGCCAGAAACAACCCCAAACGTATTCTATTCGGCGATGCCCAAAATTATAAGGTATTAAAGGCGGTTCAACAGGTAGTGAACGAAGGTATTGCAGTGCCCATATTGCTTGGTCCGGAGGGTGAGATTAAAAGAGTGGCGGCTGAAAACGGCATTGATATTAACGGCATTTCGATTGTTGACTTCAGAAGCAATACAGAAGAAGAACGCCGAAAGAAATTTGCAGGCATTCTTTTTGAAAAGCGCCGGAGAAAGGGTATGACATTTGACGAGGCCAACGAGAAAATGTATGATAAAAACTACTTTGGGGTGATGATGTTAGAACAGGAAGAGGTAGATGGCTTTCTTTCAGGATTTTCAAACAAGTATGCCGATACCATAAGACCGGCATTGCAGATTGTTGGTGCAAGTAATAGCCTGAACCATATTGCCGGTATGTATATTCTTATCACCAAAAAAGGGCCCTTTTTCTTTGCAGATACTACGGTAAATATCAAACCTTCTGCCAGGGTATTGGCCGACACTGCAATACTCATCGCCAACGAGGTGCGAAAATTCAATATTGAACCCAGAATTGCGCTCTTGTCATATTCCAATTTTGGCTCAAGCAGAAACGGGAGCCCCACACGTGTTAGAGAAGCTGTGGAAATGCTTCACAAAGAACATCCCGATCTGATTGTTGATGGCGAAATGCAGGCAAATTATGCGTTCAATTCCAAACTTAGAAACAGGGTTTTCCCGTTTTCAAAGCTTAAAGATTACGAAGTCAACACGGCGATCTTCCCTAACCTCAGTTCGGGTAACATCGCATACAAAATGATGCAGGAACTGGGCGAAGCAGAGGTGATAGGGCCTATACTTGTAGGCATGAACAAGCCTGTGCATGTGCTGCAGATGGAGAGCTCAGTTAGGGAAATTGTTAATATGGCGGCAATTTCATCAATTGACGCTCAAACGTATAACAAAGAAATAATAAATTTTTAATTTACAATGGATTATATAAGCCGGAAACCTTCAGTATTATTAATTTGATATGATTATTTCAAATGTATTCGGATTGTAGTAAACCTTGTATTGTTTGAGTGGGTTTCTTGAAGGCCCTGCATCTGTAGGGATACCGTAATAATATAACTGGTATTTGCTGTTGCACACCGGACATTTGGCAAACATCTGGTTTACATCAAGTTCTACAGAAATGCTTTCTTCCACATGATAAGGACAGGTGCAGTCGTATGCATAAAACTCATCCTGACTGTATCGGAAGAGAATAATCCCGTTATTATCATAACCAAGGCTGCTTACATTAACCATTGTATTTGTAAGTACAACCGATTGGTTTATACCCAGGTTGTAATGGCTTAGGCTCATATTGACATTCACATATGTCTCGGGTATTGCTTCATCAAGTTCCCTCGCGCAAGATTGTATTACAATTGCTGCTATGAAAATGAAAAAAAAACGTAAATTTGTTTTATGGTTTTTCATTTTAAATACTGTTAACTTTGTAAAAATAGTGAATTTTAAAGCAAAATTCAGGATAATGTTATTTGTTGCTGCATTTGTTTCTACACATTTGGTTTATCCGCAGACAAAGACGGTAAGGCTGGCAGAAAAGAAAAAGCAGAAAATTGAATTACGGCAGAAAAAGGCCTATCAGAAAGCAAGGGAAAAGTCTGCCAAAGACAAATTCGAAGTGCAAACCAAAGAAACTCAAAAAAAAATGAAAGAGAGCCATAAAAGGGCAAGACAGAACATCAATGCTAATAACAGACCTTTTTGGCAAAGGCTTTTAAACAGAAAAAGTAAACCTAAACATAATTAGAATGGACGATCTTTTTGAAATAATAATATACATCGTGATTTTGGTCATTGGAGGAATAGCAAGTGTGGCCAGGAACAGGAATAAAAGAAAAACACTTTCCGGGCCTGTAGGACAACCACAGGCTATGCCCGATTTTGGAGAGTCAGCCCCTAACGGTTATAACCCTTTCGAAGAGTTCTTAAAAAAACTTGATGAAGAGAACAGGCATGAGGAAGTATTATTGGAGGAGAACCAGTTTGAAGAAGTGGATGAACCTCTATATGAAGTTGAAGAAGCTTCGGGTGTATTGGAAGACTATCGTCCGGAGATAGTAACCCTTGATAGTATTGTCACCAGCCCTGAAGAAGAAGTCTCCTCTGAAATTTCTGCAAATGAAGATTTGCATAAACAGGCGTATTTTACACAGGATAATTCCATTAGCTTAACGGAGATAACTGATGCAATTGCAGATGAGGATATGAAATATGAGAATATTTTTAACTTTTCAGAAGACATTAAACTCGGCATTATTTATTCAGAGATTTTGAAAAGAAAACAATTTTAGTTAAATTAGTCGCAAATTTTATAACAATCCTAAAAAGTATTATTTAAGCATTTAAAGTATTAATTCACTAATATTTAATTATGAAGAGTTCCGTTATTACGGAATTCTTTTCGTTTTGTTTTTTCTAAAAAGGGAGATATAGTTATGGTTAATTATATTACAGAAGAGGGTTTACATAAACTAAAAGAAGAACTCGATAACCTTTTGAATGTTGAACGTCCGGCTATTTCAAAGCTCATTGCCGAAGCCAGGGATAAAGGTGATCTTTCTGAGAATGCAGAGTACGACGCTGCCAAAGATGCACAGGGCATGCTTGAGCTTAAAATTTCAAAGTTGAAAGAGGAGGTGGCAAATGCCAGGATTATTGATAAATCGAGAATTGACACCTCGGTTATACAGATCATGAACAGGGTGAAGATTAAGAACAAGAGCAACAATATCACAATGGAATATATTATCGTGTCGGAGAGTGAGGCTGACATAAAAAGAGGCAAAATCTCTGTTAAGACACCCATAGCCCAGGGATTGCTGGGAAAAAAAGTTGGTGATGTGGTTGATATAAAGGTGCCTTCAGGCGTTATTCCCTTTGAAATAATTGATATATCTACCTAATCCCTTAGTATGGCTTCAATTTTTACGAAAATTGTGAATGGGGAGATACCCTGCTATAAGATTGCTGAAGATGCGAATTTTCTTGCTTTTCTGGATATCAATCCCCTTGAAAAAGGACATACATTGGTAATACCCAAAAAAGAAACTGATTATATCTTCGATATTGAAGATGATATATTTGCCGGTTTGCACCTTTTTTCGAAGAAGGTAGCAAAAGCCCTTCAAAAAGCCGTTCCATGCAAGAGAATTGCTATTGCCGTGCTTGGTCTTGAGGTGCCGCATGCACATATTCATCTTATTCCCATGAACGATTTAAGCGCCACTAACTTTATGAAACCTAAACTAAAGCTCATGGCCGCAGAAATGGAAGAGATTCTGGAAAAGATTAAGAAGGCTTTGTAATTGTTGTTTTCCTTTTATTTGCTTACTATCCTGTAATACGGTCAGGGTTTTTTTTCGCGAAATCGCTCCAGTTTTTAAAATTTTTATTCTCCAAAGCAGGTATCTTTTGATAAAAATGGCACATGGCAACCGCGAGCCCATCAGTGGCGTCAAGTTTTCCAGGCATATCTTTAATCAAAAGCATCTTTTGCAACATGTTTGCTACCTGCTCTTTTGAGGCGCCACCTTGTCCGGTAATGGCCTGTTTGACTCTCCGGGGGGCATATTCAAATATCGGGAGATTTCTGTAGAGTGCGGCAGATATTGCAATTCCCTGTGCCCTGCCAAGCTTTAGCATCGACTGGACATTATTTGCGTAAAACGGTGATTCTATAGCCAATTCATCGGGTTTGTATTCATCTATAAGCATCAGGGTGCGCGAAAAAATGAGCTTCAGTTTTTCGAAGTGGTCTTTAATTTTCTGAAGTTCAAGGTAACCTAATGTAACAAGCGCTGGCTTTTTGGCAATCACTTTAATAATACCATAACCTGTAATGGTTGTCCCGGGGTCAATTCCTAAAATTATCCTGTTTTCTTTCAAAAAGATTAAGTTTTGAGACGGTTTAATAAACCTCAAAATTAAATGAATTTGCCGGTATTTCAAACCTTTCTGACAATGCAGGTAATTTAGGCGAGTATTAAAATGCCCTCTGAAATACCAATATGTTATTGTCGGGAATAACAGCAATGTTTGCTGTTGCGGTACCGCCTATTTTTCTATGAGGTATGCATATGTGTTCTGGTCATATTGAGGTGCTTTGGAGTTAATCAGGAAGTGTCTTGTTTCAAACCATGTACAACACTTGTCCGACATTTCACTTATATCAAGGTACATGGTGTCTGTATCTAAATGCCCAAGTCTGAGGTAAAACCCGGTTATCCCTTTTATGGCAATCCACCCAAGCTGATTGGTATAGATAAGTTTTTCGTCATACTGGTTGATAGCAAATTCCAGTGTTATATCTTTTTCAATCTCATTCTCAAAATAACAGAGACTTATTGAATCAGGGCAATAAACTTCATTATCTAACAGGTTGGCACCAGATTGCCGGTCTACAATTTTAAATGCAAAATCAGGAGGAGGTGTAAAACACAGATCGCATTCTTTATCACAGGCAAACAATAAAATAGCGGCAACCAGACAAATTGTTAATGTTTTCATTCAATATAGTTTTAGTACTTTATTAAGCAAGATGAAAAGTTGTGATAATGGTTGCTTTGGAGTGTGAAAATATTTTAAATTTCTGAAAAAAGAATATTCATCCACCTCAACAAATATAATTGTTTTAATTTTGCATAAAACTTGTTATATGCTGAAGTTATTTTTGATATCGCTTGTTTTTATTTCAATGGCATTCATTTTGATTGGCTTTAATATTTTTTTTCTGAAAAAAAAATTTCCCGAAACATCTGTTGGCCACAATAAAAACATGAAAGCTATGGGAATTAAATGCGTAAGGTGTGAAGAATTGTCAAACCATAAAAACATAAGGAAAAAACCCGGGATCAATTACAAAGAGATGAAGATGGCAATCAATTGAACCATTTGTTGTCGTAATTGTTAAGATTGTCTGATACATAATTTATTTTAATGATACTTATAAAAGTTATTATAGCATCTTTTATCCTCTTGTTGATCATTTTTGCAGGATTGGGCATTAAGCTCTTGCTTGGCAGGTCCCAAAGCATCAATATAGGCAGTTGCAAGGCTGCCGGTAATCAAACTGGTTGTTCATGCAGTGGTGTTGAATGTGGCGGTAATCAGGAGTAAGTGACACATTTTATACATTGTACAGACATGAAATAATATGCCATGTCCTGAAAAAGTATTTCCAGAAATTTGCTATCATTGCATTGTAATAATTTTTTGTTAATGGACACATTTCTGATATACACTCCTCAGCTTACCAGCCGGATAGATTTTATTTTTACCCAGATTTTTTTCCGCGTTTTGAAACTTGAATTCGGCATTACTGTTGACATTAATGAGTACAATGCACACGAAGGCCCCAGAATGTGTTATACTGAGCATCGTATAGGTGATACTTTCTGGATTAAGCCATATGGTATGCTTCATGAGCAGGGGATACGGGACCATGTCGTTACGGTATCAGATTATGACGGGCTTAAAATATTTTTCAGGACCGATGAAAATGCAGACTTACCTTTTGATATTTTTTCTGCATCTTTCTTTCTGTTAACAAGATATGAGGAATATCTCATTATGCCGGGGGATAAGTACGACAGGTTTGAAGCCATTCAGAGCCTTGCTTACCTGCATGGATTTCTACTTGAACCATTGGTTGATAAATGGATTCTTTTATTAAAATCAAAACTTCGGTCTAAGTTGCCTGATTTTGAATTCCCGGTTGTGAAATATTCATTTATTTCTTCCATAGATATTGATAATCCTTTTGCTTTTAAACACAAAGGCTTAATAAGAACCATTGGTGCATTGATAAAGGCTTTAATTAAGGGTGATCTGAATTCGTTTTTTGGCAGGTTTTCAACCCTGGGGGGCACAGCCAAAGATCCTTTTGATACATATGACTATATTGACAGTGTTGAACATAAATACAAAACCAAATCAATCTACTTTTTTTTGGTGGGTGATTACGGGAGGCATGACACCAGTGTCCCGTTCAGGAAGTTAGCATACCAGAACCTGATTAAAAGTATTAATGCCGGCCATATAACAGGATTGCACCCTTCTTTTAATTCAAATAAAAGTTTCGAGCTGCTTGAAAAAGAATGGAAACGGCTTACAAAGGTCACCGGGCAAAAAGTTAAGCGAAGCAGGCAGCATTACCTTCAGTTAAAGATGCCAGATACCTATCGTAAACTCTTAAGGCTTGGTATTCGCGAAGAATATTCGATGGGCTATGCAAGCGCTCTTGGTTTCAGGGCCAGTACAAGCATGCCCTTCAGGTTTTATGATCTCATCGAAGACTCAGAATCAAACCTTACCATATACCCGTTTGAAATTATGGATGTTACATTGCATAACTACCTAAGGGTGCGTGCAACCCAGGCAATGAGCCATATTTCCAGGGTCATTGATGAGATTAAAGCTGTTGACGGATTGTTTATCTCTTTGTGGCATAACGAATCGCTTTCTGAACAGGGAATGTGGATTGGATGGAGAAAGGTATTTGAAGATATGTTTAAGTATGCATCAGTACATGAATTGCCTGTAGTTGAAGCGCCACCAATTGAAACTGAGACAACAGAAGAGACCACAGGAGATGACTGAAAACAGCCAGCCCGCCTGGAGGGACTCCTTGTTTTCAAAAACAGCGCAAGCCTTGTCATTGGCGTTTTAATCGTTATCACAACCCCTTAGCCAGCATGTAATACATTTCATTCCATTGCAACTCTTTCTTCAGGTTTGTAATATTTGTGTCTTTGTTAATGTGAACAAATTCGATACCGGCCATATCGGAGAAATCTTCGATATATTCTGCTGTAGTGGCCTGGCTGAATGCATTGTGATGAGCGCCTCCGGTTAATATCCAGGCAGTTGCACCGGTATTCATATCAGGTTTGGGTATCCACATGGCACGGGCAACAGGTAATTTTGGCAGATCAGCATCGGGTTCTACGCAATCAACTTCGTGAACCACCATCCTGAAACGGTTTCCCATGTCAATCATACTGGTTAGGGTTGCCGGGCCTGTTGCAACATTAAAGACCAGCCTTGCGGGATCATCTTTTCCTCCAATTCCCAACGGATGCACTTCGAGCCTGGCTTTGCCGTCGGCTATGCTTGGGCATATCTCGAGCATATGCGCGCCAAGTACCTTCATGCTTTTCGGATCGAGATGATAGGTATAGTCTTCCATAAAGGTACATCCGCCTTTTAAACCAATGCCCATTACCTTAATGGCACGAACCAGTGCTGCATGTTTCCAGTCACCTTCGGCACCGAAACCGTATCCTGCAGCCATTAATCGTTGCGAAGCAAGACCTGGCAATTGTTTTAAACCATGCAAATCTTCGAAAGTAGTTGTAAAAGCTTTGAAATTTCCGGCTTCGAGAAATTTATTGAATCCTGCTTCAATGCGTGCCTGGTAGCGGACATTGTCGTATTTTGCACCCCCTTTTTTGCCTGCATCGGCTATCAGGTATAAATCATTATATTCCTGGACGATTTTATCAATTTCAGCTTCGCTCACTTCATTTACAACTTTTACGATATCTCCCACCGGCCAGGTATTCACAGAAAGACCGAGCTTAATCTGGGCTTCAACCTTATCGCCTTCGGTAACAGCAACCTCGCGCATATTGTCTCCGAACCGTGCAACTTTTGCACCCTGCATGTCGTGCCAGGCGGCTGCAGCGCGGGTCCAGATACCTATTCGTTCCTGCACGTCTTCTTCTTTCCAGTACCCGGCTACAATTTTCCGGCTTTTGCGCAAGCGGCTTAGAATAAATCCGTGTTCGCGGTCGCCATGAGCAGCCTGGTTTAGGTTCATAAAATTCATATCTATTTCGCCCCACGGAAGATCACGGTTATACTGGGTATGTAACTGAAGGAGCGGCTTGTTTAAAATTTTCAGGCCGTTAATCCACATTTTCGAAGGCGAGAAAGTGTGACACCAGGTAATTACACCAATACATTGCCTGGCAGCATTGGCTTCAATGCAGATATTGGTAACTTCGTCGAGGCTCCTCATTACCGATTTGAATACAATACTCACGGGAATTTTGGCCGATTGATTGAGAAAGTTTGCCATTTCCTGCGAATGTGCACCAACTGTTTTTAAAACCTCGGGCCCGTATAAATCCTGGCTTCCGATTATAAACCAAACTTCAAGTTTTTTAAGATCTATCATATTTATACTTTTTAAATTTTTCTGGTAGAATAGTATCAAATATAATTAATTTATGTGAAACTCAAATTTCAGAAGAGGTTGAGGGGACTGGTCCCTAAATCAGGTTTTTATAAATCCATACAACATCTTGATCTCTTCAGGCCAGATATCTTCGTTGGGTGTTTCCAGTATAATGGGTATGTCGTCAAAACGGGGGTCGTTCATTAACATTTTGAAAGGTTCAATGCCGAGAATGCCTTTGCCGAGACTGTCGTGACGGTCTACCCTTGAACCATACCCTTTCTTGGTGTCATTAAGATGAATTCCTTTCAGGTACTTAAACCCGATTAGTTCATCGAATTTTGCAAACGTATTTTTAAATCCTTCAGCAGTTTTTATATCATATCCCGCTGAATAGGAATGGCAGGTGTCAATGCAAACTCCTATGCGTGTTTTGTCTTCAACAATGTCTATAATATATTTAATCTGTTCAAAGGAATGCCCCATATTTGAGCCTTGCCCGGCAGTGTTCTCTATTACCGCGGTAAGGTATTGGGTCTTGCTGAGTGCCATATTTAAAGATTCGGCAATGGTTTTCAGACACTCTTCTTCAGATATTTTGCCCAAATGGCTTCCGGGATGAAAATTCAGTCGGTCAAGACCCAATTGCTCACAACGCTGTATTTCGTCGAGAAAAGCGGCACGCGATTTTTCCAGAGGCTCTTTTTCAGGATGGCCGAGGTTAATGAGGTAACTATCGTGAGGCAGGATATGCTTTGGGTCATATCCGAGTTTTATACAATTATTTTTAAAATCATCAATATTTTTTTGTGTATACGGCTTGGCTCCCCATTGCCGCTGGTTTTTGACAAATAGCCCGAATGCCCTGGCTCCTATTTTTTTAGCGTTTACAGGAGCATTTTCCACGCCCCCCGATATGCTTACATGTGCACCAATGTATTTCATGGTTACAGGTTTGTTAGATTTAAAAACTCTTCAAATATAACCAACCTTAAAACTTAAATAATGTTAAATACCCCGAAAAATTAAAATTTAAGTTGGCAATATAAAAAATAATTTGTTACTTTGAAACGCAAAGTACTTTAATTAAATAATTATGAAAAGGGAACAACTTGAAAGTCTGCATGAAATAAGGAGCCTGATGGAAAAATCCTCCAGGTTTTTATCACTTAGTGGATTATCGGGCGTATCTGCAGGTGTGATTGCGCTGATTGGCGCTGCTGTTGCTTTTTTTTACCTTGAATTTGACCAGCGTTATTTCGATATAAACCGTTATTTTTACAACGGGTTACATCTCAAGTTACAACAACAAATAGGCTTTCTGGTGCTTGATGCCATTATTGTGCTTGTGCTGGCCCTAACTGTTGGGGTGTATTTTACAACACGCAAAGCAAAGAAAAAAAACTTACAGGTTTGGAACAGTGCAGCCAAAAGAATGCTTATCAACCTTTTTATACCGCTGATAGCAGGTGGGCTTTTTTGCCTGATCCTTTTGTATCATCATATCTATTTTCTTATAGCCCCTTGCACCCTTATTTTTTACGGGCTGGCGCTGCTAAATGCCAGTAAATATACGCTTCCAGATATCCGTTACCTGGGTATTTGTGAAATAGCGCTTGGAATCGCCGGTTCTTTTTTTATAGGGTACGGGTTAATTATCTGGGCTATTGGATTTGGGGCACTGCATATTGTGTATGGAACAGCAATGTATTTGAAATACGAAAGAGAAGTAGTCGTAAACAAATAATATGACTGTAAAAAACAGCAGATGAAGGATATCATATCAAATTTAAATAAAAATTTTGAAAGCAGGGTACGCATGGGCATTATGTCGGTGCTTATGGTGAACGATTATGTAGATTTCATTACCCTGAAAGAGCTGCTTGACATTACCGATGGAAATCTTTCAAGTCATATTTCTGCCCTTGAAAAAAACAATTTGATAAAGGTGACCAAGCAATTCATAGGCAAAAAACCAAATACACGCTACGAAGCTACCGAAATTGGGTGCAAGGCGTTTAAAGAACACCTCGATTTCCTCGACAGGTTGCTGAAAAGCCAGAAAGAGAAATAATTTTTTTTGTTTGTATGCTTTGAAATACAAAGTACTTTAATAATCAAATTTAATAAAAATGGACACGAATTATTTAGAAAAACAGAAAAACCGGATAACCGGATCGGTATCCTTAAAGCTTATCTTAATCGGATTGCTTTCGCTACTGCTATTAATCCCTTCGGGGATGATTAATAATCTGATTGCTGAACGCGAAATGAGGCACAGGGAGACAGTTGAGGAGGTAACTTCTAAATGGGGCAACGCACAGACCATCTGTGGACCGGTACTCACGTTACCTTATCTTACTTATTTTAAGACCAAAGAGGGTGTACGGGCATCCAGAAATTTTGCCCATGTTTTACCCGGTGCACTTACTGTTAACGGAGACCTTATACCCGAGATCAGGTACCGAGGAATTTATAAGGTAATTGCCTATAATACCAAACTTAATTTAGCCGGTTTCTTCAACCCGGTTGATTTCAGCGAATGGAAAGTGGAAGAGAAAGATATTCTGTGGGATGAAGCCTATCTTACGATCGGCATTACCGATATGAGGGGTATTAAGAAAAATATTCTGATAGACTGGTGCGGTAAAGAAGTAAACATTAGTCCGGGACTTAAAAGCAAAGACATAGTTTCATCGGGTGTTACCGCACAAACCCCGGTGAAATTTGGTGAAAACTGTAATTTTTCCTTCAATATTGATCTAAACGGAAGCCATTATCTGAATTTTATCCCTTTAGGTAAAGAAACGAATGTGAAAGTAAAATCTGCTTGGGCTACCCCGAGTTTTGATGGTATGTTTCTGCCCGAAAAACACGAAATCACAGATACGGGTTTTGTGGCACAATGGAATATTTTACAGCTTAACCGTAATTATCCTCAGCAGTGGACAGGAGATGAGTTTGATGTAGAAGGTTCTGAATTCGGGGTAAGGTTATTATTTCCGGTAGATACCTATCAGAAAGCTACGCGATCGGTGAAATATTCGCTGCTTTTTATTTCTCTTACATTTCTGGTATTCTTTTTTTCAGAAGTATTTAGCAAAAAACGGATACATGCAGTCCAATACCTCCTTGTTGGTGTTGCACTTGTTGTATTTTATTCATTGTTAATAGCGCTTTCTGAACATATTGCCTTTAACCTTGCATTCTTTATTGCGTCGGCAGCCACGATATCTCTGGTAACAGTTTTCACACATTCTGTTTTCAGTAACCGTATTACAACTTTGTCAATTCTGGCCGTACTAACGGCATTATATGTCTTTTTGTTTACAATCCTGCAACTTTCAGATTATTCGTTGTTGCTGGGTAATGTGGGGTTGTTTATTGTACTGGCCATAGTGATGTATTTCGCTGTAAAAATTAACTGGTATGGAGGTGTTACGGTTCGTAACGGCGAAACTGTTGATTAATTGGATGTTATCATTAAGAAAAATAAACAGCCCTGATGCAGAGGGTTTCTGAAAATTATGTCTCTGTAAATCTAATTTCACTACAGGGGCCATTGCTTCAGGACTGTTTAATAAAACAATACAATGAAAAGGAAATATTTTAAAGAGAGAAAACAAAGCTTCGTATATGCATTTTCGGGATTGTACTACATGCTGAAAAAGGAGCCAAATGCATTGGTGCATATGGTGTTGATGTTAATAGCCTTTGCCTTTGGTATTGTTTTGAAAATTTCAAAAACAGAATGGTGTATCCTGGCAATGGCAAGCGCGATGGTGGTGGCTTCAGAAGCATTTAATTCTGCCATTGAGCTGTTGGTTGATCTTACAACCACAAATTACAACGAAAAGGCCAGAAGGGCAAAAGACCTGGCAGCCGGTGCAGTGTTAATAGCTGCTGGGGCAGCTGCAATTGCCGGAATCGTGATATTCCTGCCAAAAATAGTTGATCTGGCAGGGCTATTCTTCAAATTACAGGGATAATCAAAACCGGTATGAAATTTATTTCAATTTTATAACAAAAAAACTTACAGGATGAAATTCAATAATATTTAGGCCTCTACCAGGTTGCTTATGCGTTCAATCTGGTTCTGTTTGTTTACTTCACGCAGATTACGGGCGGTATAGGTAAAGTACTGATGTCCGGAGATAAATTTTACCTGTAGCTGGTTCCATTCATTCAGCGAAGATATTTTGTTCTGCTCTTTAAGTTCCATAAATAAAGAATTGGAGACAGGTATCATATCGCTTCTGCCCAGGTAATCGAGATCGGCATCGCACATAATCTGTTCGAGCTTGTTTTTCGGGTTCGGGGGCAGTTTGGTGGCCATAATGAGTTCACATATAGTATCTATCTGTGATTGCGTGTAGTAATAATTTGGCAGGATATCTTTTGCCATAATAGCACTGTTATATTCATGGTTATTGTAACCTATGGTATGGCCTGTATCGTGAAACAAGGCAGCAGTTTTCAATAAAAGCAACTCTTCATCGCTTACGCCTTCTCCGAAACCGATGAGTTCTGCCTGGGTAACTACATCAACCGTATGTTTTACGTTATGATAGTACAGCGTTTTTGGCAGCTCTTTTTCCAGTTTGTCAAGTATCATTTCCTGAAGGTCCATGAATTGTGTAAGTCCAAACCTGATGCTGAATTTTTTATTGGGGATTAACCCTTTTGATTGCAGTGAGAAATCGGGTTTGATACCATGTACGGTGTATAGTTGTATGTCGCCTTTATATTTTACCGGCATCTTTCCAAAATACTCGCAATTAAAAAGGTCTTTGACAATTTCATAGGTTGTTGCAGATATAAGTATTTCACCATCGCTGCAGAACGATTTGATACGTGCAGCAAGGTTAACTGTATCTCCCTTTACCTCATAATGTGGTTTTTTTCTGCCTGTAACGGAGGCAACCACCGGTCCGGTATGAATGCCTATTTTGAGTTTCCATATTTTGCTGTCTTTATATGAACGCTGAAGGTCTTTTGTATAATACTGCATTTCTACCGCAGCAAGCACTACCTCTAAAGGATTGGTAATATTTTTTTTCGGGATACCCCCAACGCACATAATGGTATCGCCTATCGTTTTCGGGTTTTTGATCTCGTATTTTCCGATAATTGTATTAAGTTGCAAAAATATCTCATCAAGGTTATCTACAAGAAATTTAGAGTCCATGTCTTTGCCTATTTCTGAAAAGCCTTGTGCTTCGGCATACAGCACAGTTGAAATTTTATATTTTACAATCCGGGAAACTTTTTCATTTGAAGATAATTTTTTTTGTATTTCATCCTTGTCTTGTATAAGCTTATATTTCTCAATTTCCTGAAACAATTGCTCATTTTGTTTTGTCAGCTTTTTATTTTCTGCAACAAGCATCCTGTTTTTTGATATCAATTGGGCAATATGCTTCAAAAAACTGGGTCTTCTTTTATTTTTATCCATGAATGGGATTGATTTCTTTTATTACTATAAATTTAACAATTAGGAATATAATCTGAAAGTAATTTGTAAAAATATTGAACAGACATTGTTGTTAATTGTCTTATCATACGTGATGCTTTTTGATTTTGTTTATTTTTACTTCAAGTTATTTTTGAAATGCAGTTTAAACTTACATCAGATTTTGTTCCTACAGGAGATCAGCCCGAAGCTATAAGGCAGCTTTGCGATGGTCTGAACAGGGGGTTGCCTTTTCAGACGCTATTGGGTGTTACCGGATCGGGGAAAACATTTACCATTGCTAATGTAATAGCCGAAGTTAAAAGACCTACCCTTGTTTTGAGCCATAACAAAACGCTTGCTGCCCAGTTGTTTGGCGAGTTTAAGCAGTTTTTTCCCGAAAATGCCATCGAATATTTCGTGTCTTATTACGATTATTATCAGCCCGAGGCATATCTGCCGGTAACAGATACCTATATTGAGAAAGATTTGTCAATAAATGAAGAAATTGAGAAATTAAGGCTAAGTGCCACATCTTCGCTTCTATCGGGCAGAAGAGATGTTATTGTGGTCTCATCGGTTTCCTGCCTTTACGGCATTGGTAATCCGGATGATTTTTACAGCAATACCATTTTGCTTGAAAAGGGACAAAAAATAAGCCGGAATGTTTTTCTCAGAAAACTGGTAGACAGCATGTATTCGCGCAACGAAACAGAGTTTAAGCATGGTAATTTTCGTGTGGGGGGCGATACTGTTGATGTATTTCTGGCATACAATGATTATGCTTACAGGTTTCACTTCTGGGGAGATGAGATAGAAGAAATCGAATCACTTGATCCGATTACCGGTAAAGCCATTGACAGGTTTGACCATGTACAGGTTTTTCCTGCCAATATTTTTGTTACCACCAAATACAGGATGCAGAATGCAATGAAGCAGATTGAAGATGATTTGGTGAAGCAGGTTGACTATTTTAAGGAGATTGGCAAACATTCAGAAGCCAAAAGAATTGAAGACAGGGTTACTTACGACCTTGAAATGATAAGGGAATTAGGCCATTGTTCAGGGATTGAAAATTATTCGCGCTATTTTGACGGTCGTTTGCCCGGTACCCGTCCTTTCTGTTTGCTTGATTATTTTCCCGAAGACTTTCTGATGGTTATTGACGAAAGCCATGTGACTTTACCCCAGATAAGGGCCATGTATGGAGGTGACCATTCCCGAAAACAGACGCTCGTGGAGTTTGGTTTCAGGCTTCCTGCAGCCCTTGATAACCGTCCGTTGAAGTTTGAGGAGTTTGAGGAAAAGATCGTTCAAACTGTTTATGTTAGCGCCACACCTACCGATTTTGAGCTCGAACGCAGTGAGGGGGTGATTGTCGAACAACTTATTCGGCCTACCGGCCTGCTCGACCCGGTTATCGAAGTAAAACCCAGTCTGAACCAGATAGATGACCTATTAAAGGAGATAGGGCGGTGTACGGCGAACAATGAGCGTGTTCTTGTTACTACCCTCACCAAGCGCATGGCCGAAGAGTTGGCTAATTACATGGTAAAATATAATGTAAAGTGCAGATATATTCATTCAGATGTTGATACACTCGACCGCATTGAGATAATGGAAGGTTTGCGAAACGGTACTTTTGATGTGCTGATTGGTGTTAATTTATTGCGCGAAGGGCTTGACCTTCCTGAAGTTTCGCTCGTGGCTATACTCGATGCCGACAAGGAGGGGTTTCTCCGGTCTGAACGGTCGCTTACACAGACTGCAGGCCGCGCGGCAAGAAATATCAATGGTAAGGTGATTATGTATGCCGATAAAATTACCGGTTCGATGCAAAAAACCATTGATGAAACAAACAGACGGCGCGAGAGACAACTGGCTTATAACGAAAAATACAACATTACGCCAAGACAAATTGTCAAGGCTGCTTCGAATATTTTGAAAGAGGTACGGCTCAAGACCCGTGTGCCACATGCATATACCGGGCCCGCCAAAGCCGATATTGCAGCCGATCCTGTTGTGCAGTATATGAATAGTAAAGCCCTGGAAAAGGCAATTGAGAATACTAAAAAGGCCATGGAAAAAGCAGCATCGGAGCTAAACTTTATCGAAGCAGCAAGGCTTAGGGACGAGATGTATGCTTACCAAAAACTGTTAAAAGATAAGTAGTACTATGTTTTTTTCAATTCAATATCTCTTGTCTGTGATGCTAAGAAAGGTCTAAAAAGACAATCCGGTTAGTTTTTTAACCTCTTTTATAGTTTGCGAAGCATATTCCCTGGCTTTTTCAGAAAGCAACCTTACAAGTTTTTCGTTTTTTTCACGGTCTTTAAATAGTTCATCTCTCTTTTTCCTGAATCCTGAGGTAAGCCCGACCAGTGCATCGGCAGTAGCTTCTTTTAGGTCTTTGTATTTCAGCGATCCCGTTTTATAATCATTTAACAGGCTATTGTATTCATTGGTTTTACCACACGCTCTTATGAGGTTGAAAAGGTTTTCAACGCCGGGGCTCTTTTCACCTGTTGGGGTGGTACCTGTATCGGTTACAGCCGTTTTGACTTTCTTTCTTACCGATTCTTCTTCTTCAAACAGCCCGATATAGTGTTTATCACCAAGGCTTTTGCTCATTTTTTTTGTCGGATCGGCAAGTGAAACGAGTTTCTGTATTTCTGTTAGTAATGGTTTCGGTTCGGGAAAATATTCCCCGTAAAGGTTATTAAACCTTACCGCGATGTTTCTCGACAATTCAAGATGTTGCACCTGGTCTTTCCCTACGGGTACAAAATCGGCCCTATAGATAAGAATGTCAGCGGCCTGCAGAATTGGATAAGTAAATAAACCGGCCGAGACAAATGAGTTTTTTCCCCCGCTTTCAATCTGTTCGGTTTTGTCCTTAAACTGGGTCATTCGGGTAAGTTCACCAAACGAAGCAATACAATTAAATATCCAGGTAAGTTCAGTATGTTCAGGTACAAGCGATTGTATAAAGATGACAGATTTTTCAGGATCAACTCCGCAAACCATTAGGTCAATGGCCATTCTTAGTGTATTTTCTCTTAGTGCGGCCGGATCGTATGGCATGGTCATGGCATGCAGGTCAACAACGCCATATACACAATCGTACTTGTCTTGTATGTCTGCCCAGTTTTTAACTGCTCCGAAATAATTTCCCAGATGAATTTCGCCTGTTGGCTGAATGCATGATAGTACCCTTTTTTTAGACATAGAATTGTTTTATGAGGACTTTAAAATTTTACAAGGCACAAATCTATAAAATGTTGCTTAAAAAAAATTAAATATTCGAATTATATGAATTATCTTGGATAAATTTAGAATTTTGCAGTTTGTTAAGCAATATTCTGCCGGAGGTAATACCATGGGATCAATCAGACAAAACAAAGTAGCAAGATTTTTGCAAAAAGAAATTGCAGACATTTTCATCAGGGAGGCGAAGAACCTTTTTAAGGGAAAGCTCATCACAATAACTACAGTAAGGATCAGTCCCGATTTAAGTGTTGCACGGGTATATTTGAGTATTTTTCCTTATAAAGAAGAAGAAAAATATGTTGAATACATTAACCAGCAATCGAAGATTATTCGCAGCCAGCTAGGGAGCAATGTAAGGCATCAGCTGCGTATAGTTCCCGAATTGGTTTTTTTCCGTGATGATTCAATTGATTATGCAGACAGGATAGATAATTTATTAAACACCTGAAACCATACACGCTTGAATTTCCCGTTTTACATAGCAAAAAGATACCTGTTTGCCAAAAAGTCGCACAATGCCATTAACGTGATATCTTATATTTCGGCAGGTGGTGTTGCAGTGGGAACAATGGCCCTTATTGTTGTTCTGTCGGTGTTTAACGGTTTTGACAGCCTTGTGCAATCGTTGTTCAATGCTTTTAAGCCCGACCTGCTGGTTGTGGTAAAAGAGGGAAAAACATTCATTCCTGACAACGAAGTATTAACCCGGCTTTCAGGTATCGAAGGAGTTGTGAATTATGCCGAAGTTCTGGAAGACAATGTATTGCTGCGATATGATGAGAAGCAGACCAATGCGGTGCTGAAAGGCGTGTCGGATAATTTCATTAATATTTCGGGAATTGACAGCATGATGCGTTATGGCAGCTTTACCCTTAAAAGCGCCTACGAACCTTATGCCATCGTGGGGCAGGGGATAGCCTATTTTTTAAATATCAATATAGATACAAAAATCAATTACCGGCAACAGGTGGCCGTGTATGTGCCGCGGCGCACCAAGAAGGTTACATTCGACCAGGAGCGGGCCATTAACCGGAGATATATCACCCCCAACGGGATTTTTTCTATCGAGCAGGATTTTGATTCGAAATATGTTTTGGTGCCCCTTGAATTTGCGCGTGAGTTATTTGCTTACGACAAAGAAATAACTTCAATTGAAATTAAACTGGCCGAAAAGACCACTATTGGTGTGGTACAGGACAAGGTTCAGGCTCTTTTTGGCGATGGTTTTGAAGTTAAAAACCGTTATCAGCAGAATGAGCTGTTTTTCAAAACCATGCAAACCGAAAAATGGATGATTTTTCTTATACTTGTTTTTATACTTACCATTGCATCGTTTAATGTTATAGGTTCACTTACGATGCTGGTTCTCGAAAAGAAAGCAGATATCGGTGTATTGCGCAGCATGGGTGCAGACAGGTCTTTGATAAAAAATATCTTTTTTGCCGAGGGATGGCTGATCGTTATGCTTGGTGCCCTAATCGGTATTGTTACCGGATTAATTGTATGTTGGCTGCAAATCGAATTTGAAATCATCGGGTTGCCAAACAGTGGCAGCTTTGTTATTGATTCATATCCCGTAGTAGTGCAGTGGAAAGATGTTGCTGTTATTTTTACCGCAGTGCTCACGGTTGGTTATTTTGCAGCCTGGTACCCGGTAAGATATGTCACCAAAAGGTTCTTGGCTGGCGGTGATGCGGCTGTTTATTAAGTTATTGTTTTATCCTTCTGTACTATTCTGTAAATTACCTAAGTTAAAAACGTAAAGTGCCCTTGTCTGTATTGTTTTCTTAAAACAATCCCTAATTTTGTGTTATTGAGTTTTTATAGTATTGAATGTTAATTTTTTAAATACTTCATCCAATGAGCAAATATTCAAAGAACGGGCGGTTGCTTATTCCGTTGACCCAACGTGAAAAGGTTAAAGCAGAAAAAAAGGAAGATAAGGTTAAATATGTAGTAACCAGTGCATATTGCCCGAGTGGATGCAGTATTATTGACAACGAATACCCGATAAACGGTTATCCTGGATTACGTATTCAATTTAAAAGGCCGGGAATGGAAGGGGAGTTTATTATTTCTGCCATTGAAGGCGATTTCGAAAAAATTGTACTCTCGGGCGATTTGAAAGACGGTGTAAAAGACGATCTTTTTTGCCCTCACTGCGGAGCAGCGTTTGAAAAACTGGTAAACTGTGGTTGCCAGCCCGATTCAGATATGGTGGTGATAGGCCTTACCCCCGCGCTTGATTTCAATAATTCAATAACTTTTTGTAATGTAACCGGATGCAACAATGGGGCATTTGTTGAATCAGGGACTATAATCAGGCATATCAGGTTACGAAATGGATTCTGAAAAAATTCTTTGTCTGCTGCAGGAATTTGCCGCTTAAAGATAGAAATGGTAATATAAACAACCCCTCAGATTGTAAAAACCTGAAGGGTTGAAGAGAATCATTAAGCGTGAATATAAGAGCCAATAGTGTTTAATTGCTGTTCCCGCTCCTTAGCATTAAAATATCGTTCAAAACAATTTCGGTAAAGAACTTCTTGTTACCACTCTTGTCATCATAGGTTCTGTGGGTAAGTTTTCCTTCTACTGCCACTTCGCTGCCTTTTTGAAGATATTTTTCCGCGATGTCTGCAAGGCCGCCCCATGCAACGATATTGTGCCACTGGGTTTCGCTTACCTTTTTCCCGTCTGAGCCTTTATAGGTTTCGGTGGTTGCAATCGAAAATTTAGCTACTTTTTTTCCACTTTCGAGATTTTTTACTTCGGGGTTCATACCGAGGTTGCCAATGAGTTGCACTCTGTTTCTTAAGTTATTCATAATTATAAATTTAAATGGTTAATAATTTTTTCTAAAACAATTTGTAAATGTTGACGATACAAAGTAACTTACAATCAATTCAGTTAATCGGTTGATAATCATTTACTGTCGGAAATTAGTCGGTTATAAACGACAGTACGCGTTTATAATACAATAAAACAATAGAATATGGAGCCTGAAAGAAAATGTCTGAATTGCGGAGAAAAGCTTACCGGAAGAACAGATAAAAAGTTTTGTACTGACTATTGCCGGAATTTTTATAACAACCAGTGGAGAACCTACACGGATAATTACATTAAAAAAGTAAACAACATACTTAAGAAAAACAGAAGAATACTCACCGACCTGAACCCAAACGGCAAGTCAAAAGTACATCGGAGCCATCTGGCTAAACTTGGTTTCAGGTTTGATTTTTTTACCAACATCTATATAACAAAAAATGGCAATACATACTATTTTTGCTATGAACAGGGATACCTTGCAATAGATAACGACTACTTTGCCGTGGTGAAGAAAGATCTGAAACAGGAATAACTCATGTAAAAATTGAACACCAGACCGAATTTCTTTACAATTCCCCATCGTCTGTTCCCGGAAGAGATATTCCGGTATATCGGATCAATATTTCGTAACAAAATAAAAAATAAACAATTAAAAATCAGAGTTCATGGCCGAAAAATTTGAATATCCTGAAATTTTTGCACGCTTTTACGATGTGATCTATCATTCAATCAGAGATCATGTTGATTCTGCATTTTTTCTGAATGTCATCAATGAAACAAGGGGGCCGGTACTTGAAATAGGTGTTGGCACCGGCAGGTTTTTTACCACAGCCCTTCAGCAAGGTGCAGATATATACGGTATTGACATCAGCAAGGGAATGGTTGAAGTGTTGAAGAAAAAACTCGCTGCCGAACACCATTCAAGGATAACCATTGGCAATGCCTGTTTTATGAAACTAAACAGGAAATTTGACCTTATCATCGCTCCTTTCAGGGTTTTTTCGCATATTACCGAAGTAAAAGATCAACTAAAGTTTTTGAATAATGTTTGGGATCATTTACACGACGGAGGAACATTTATTTTCGACCTGTTTGTCCCCGATCCTGAACTGCTGCATAAGGGGGTTAACAATCTTGTTGATTTTGAAGGTGAGTACGAACCAGATAAAAAGCTCAGGAGGATATCAAACACGGTACCCGATCTTGTAAACCAGTTGCTTGATATTACCATGCGTTTTGAATGGCAGGAGAATGACCAATGGAACGACGAATCGTGGAATTTTAAAATGCGTTTTTATTTCAGGTATGAACTGGAGCATTTGATAAGATTATCAAAGTTAAAGCTTTTGAAAATATATGGTGATTATGGTAAGAGTGATCTTAACCGGAACTCAAAAGAGTTTATTATTATTTGTGGTAAATAGCGTTTCATAAGGGCAAAGGGGTATTTGCCAGCAGATAAGTGTTAGTGCATCATAAGTTTTCTATTTCTTAAATTAAACACTATTTTTGTTGCCTTAAAACCTGTGTCGATGGAAAAAACTCATAGAGTAGCAGTAATTGGAAGTGGGAGCTGGGCAACTGCACTCATGAAAATTTTTCTTAACAACCTTGATGAAATCAAATGGTACCTGCGCGACACCGACACTATAGATTACATAAAGAAATACCATCATAATCCGAAATACGTTAGTTCGATAGGGTTAAATACAGATAAGATCAGGTTTTATAACAACTTGCCTGAAATTATTGAAAATTCAGATGTAATAGTTTTCGCGGTTCCTTCACCTTTTTTAAAAGATTCTCTTGATAAGCATCGCCTGGTATTTGAAAATAAGTTTATTGTCTCGGCCATTAAAGGTATCATACCTCAGTTGAACCTCACTGTAGCCGAATTTTTTAACCAGGTATATGGAGTCCCTTTTAAAAATATAGGCATCATTTCCGGGCCTTGCCATGCAGAGGAGATTGCCCTTGAACGCCTCTCATACCTTACGGTTGCTTCGGCCACAAAATCTGAGGCTGAGGAGCTTGCCATTCTGCTTCGCTGTAATTATGTGAAAGTAAAAAGTTCAAAAGATATTTACGGGATAGAATATGCTGCCGTACTCAAAAATATTATGGCAATAGCTGCCGGCATATGCCACGGGCTCGGCTATGGCGATAACTTTCTTGCCGTGTTGATTTCAAATGCCAGCCAGGAGATCAAGAGGTTTCTTGATAATACCTATAAAAGCAAAAGAAAAGTCAACAGTTCGGCTTATCTGGGCGATTTGCTGGTAACTTCCTATTCACAATTCTCAAGAAACAGGACTTTTGGAACAATGATCGGGAAGGGTTATTCTGTTAAATCGGCACAACTCGAAATGAACATGATTGCCGAAGGTTACCATGCCATTGCCTGCATAAAAGAGATAAATAAGGTATACAATGTGCGCATGCCAATTCTTGACGCGGTATATCATATTGTAAATGACAGAATATCACCGGCACTGGAGATTAAACTGCTGTCGGAAAATTTAAAATAGCAAACCAGAATCTAACCCATATGGAAAATCTTAAGATTAAAATTGACAAAGTTTTTGGTTTCGTGGGTAAGGAAGAAATATTCAGCCTCCGGGCCAATGCCCTTGCCAGCCTCAGCAGTTTATACGAAAAATCCGGTAAAGGGAACGATTTTCTTGGCTGGGTAAACCTGCCATCGCAAATTAGCGGCGCAGAGATGAACGATATTGAGAATACGGCAAGGGTTATAAGAACAAGAATTGATCTTGTTGTTGTGATCGGTATCGGGGGGTCTTATCTGGGAACACGTGCTGTATCAGAAGCCCTGGCACATTCGTTTGAGTTTCTGAAAGAAAAAAACAACAATCCTCAGATTATTTATGCCGGACATAACCTTGGTGAAGACTATCTTACCGAATTGCTCGAGATACTCGATCACAAGAGATATGCCATTGTAGTAATTTCAAAATCAGGCACGACAACCGAGCCGGCCATTGCTTTCAGAATTCTTAAACAACATCTTGAAGAAAAGGTGGGCAGAGATGAAGCCAGGAACTTTATTATCGCTGTCACCGACGAAAAGAAAGGCGCGCTTCGCAAAATGGCCGACGATGAGGGATACAAATCATACATAATACCAGATGACATTGGCGGTCGTTATTCGGTTTTGACCCCGGTGGGATTGGTTCCGCTGGCTATCGCAGGTTTTGATATCCGTTCTCTGGTAAAAGGCGCAAAAGATATGCAGGCGCTAACATCGCCCGGGGTTAAGTTTGAGGTCAATCCGGCTGCATTGTATGCCGCAACAAGATATTTGCTTTACAGAAAAGGAAAGAAAGTTGAAATACTGGCCAACTTTGAAAATAAGCTCCATTATCTTGCCGAGTGGTGGAAACAGTTGTATGGTGAAAGTGAAGGCAAAGAGGGTAAGGGAATTTTCCCGGCAAGCATTGACCTTACATCCGATCTGCATTCTATGGGGCAATACATACAGGAGGGAGAACGTATTTTGATGGAAACCGTTATTTCGGTTAAATCGCCTAAGAACAGACTTGAAATACCAGGGGATAAAGATAATCTGGACGGTCTGAATTTTCTTGCCGGTAAAAGAATTGATGAGGTGAACAAGATGGCAGAGCTGGGAACCATGTTTGCCCATATTGACGGAGGTGTTCCGAACATACAGGTTCTTATCCCGGTCCTGAACGAATATTACATCGGGCAATTAATGTACTTTTTTGAGATAGCCTGCGGTATAAGCGGTTACCTGCTTGATGTAAACCCGTTTAACCAGCCTGGTGTTGAAGCTTATAAGAAAAATATGTTTGCACTTCTGGATAAACCGGGTTTTGAATCAGACTCGGCGATAATCAAAAAGAGATTAGAGCAATAAAAAACCGGTGCATCATGCAGGTTGAAATTTTTTTTGAATCAATCTGGTTAAAAATTGTTAAATAATTCACATCACCCCATATCTCCTGTGTCATTAGTATAACAAGTGATTATTCAGTCTTTTGGGCAAAAGAAACAATTGTTTGAATGACAATTGGATTTTTTTAAACCAAAAAGTAAAACTAATTTTACGCGTTAGTCTTATAATAATTACAGTGTCTGATGAATTATCTTGCCCATCTTTTTCTTTCAGGGAATGACGAAGAGGTTATTATCGGAAATTTTATCGGGGATTATGTGAAGGGGCATAATTTCAATAACTATTCCGAGAATATTAAGAAGGGTATTCTTATGCACCGTAATATTGATATGTTTACCGATACCAATAGGATTGCACGGGCAAGTAAATCAAGGTTTGCATCTGTTTATGGCAAATATGCCGGAATTATCATTGATATTCTGTACGATCATTACCTGGCATTAAAATGGAATTTATACTCAGGTGCCAACCTTGAACAATTTGTGGATGAAATACATGCCATATTGATGAGAAGTTTTAAAATTCTCCCCGAAGAGGTACAGTCGTTTATTCCATCGTTTATAAATAACAACTGGCTTAATACCTATAAATCTATCGAAGGCATAGAAATTGTCCTTGACAAAATGTCTAAACGTACATCTTTGCCCGATAAGACCAAGAATGCCATTAAAATTTTCAGGGAGGAGTATGATTTTATTGAGGAAGAGTTTCTTGCATTCTTTCCTACCCTGATGGATTTTGTCACAAAACGGTTTGGTATCGCATTCTCTTCGACCAACCTGAATTATTCAGAAATCTGTTAGCGTTTTAATTCCAGGTCATATACAATTCGGTTAACTCATCGCCTTTGGTTACCGATTTACGAATATTTACCTGTACTTCTTTAGCCCCGGATATTTCAAGTGCGCGTTCTATCCAGCCGCATATGCGATTTTCGACTACTTTGCTGGCCGATTCAAAATTTGAGAAATGAACCATTACCCATTTGTCCCCTTTCTGCACAACATGCAGGTCACCGGGCCTGTAATAGGTAGAAAGAATCTTGCTTGCCTTGCTGATAATGAAATGTGGTGAGGCTGCCATGACAAAGAATTTATAAATACCGGTAAGTGCCAATTCGGCGCTGAAACGGCCTGCCTGCCATGCCCCTGTTGCAGTATCGCTCTTAAAAAACATATGGGCAAGATGTTGTGTAGGAATAACGGCGGCTTCTTCAACCGGGTACCAGTTTGATGGTAAAACAGGTTCTGAGAATATCTTTTTAGACTTTTCCGGCAGGTTTACCATCCATTCCTGATACCTGTCAGGATGATTCTTCTTAATGTATTCAACAATTGATTTTACAGCAGATCCTTTTATTTCCATTTTCTTGCAGGTTAGTTATTCATTTCAAATATAGTAAAAAAAGGTTAACTATATTCTGTTGATCAGTTCCCGGAAGTCAATATTTGAAAAATTTCCCGAGCTCATCAGCAGAATTGTGTATCCTTTCCAGCTATTGCTAAATAAAAACGCTTTCAACAAATGATCTTCATCAAAAACCCTGATGGTGGCATCGCCGAAAGCGCTTTTTATTTTTTCGTGCGACAATTTATTTAATCCTTTATGTTCAATGGTAGCAGGGTTATAAAAGATTACTTTTTCATCTGCCTGCTGCATAGAATTTTTGTATTCATCAAGAAAATTCTCTGTAAGACTGCTAAAAGTATGCAATTCCATGCATGCCAGCAGCTTGCGGTCTGGAAACTGGCTTTTTACTGCTTCGATGGTTGCCTTAAGTTTAGAGGGTGAATGGGCAAAATCAAGAAATACCGCACAGTTTTCTTTTTCTGAAAGTAACTGAAGCCTTTTATTTGCGCCCCTGAAAGAACTGATTGCTTTGTAAAAATCAGTTTCACGAATACCGATTTGCATGCAAACATTCAGGGCAGCACTAATATTTTGCATATTATGTTTACCGAAAACAGCTGTTTGAATTTTAAGTTTTTTGTAATAAAGATGGGTTTTGCCCTCTTCAATCACGAAAGCATGAGTTGAATATGGAATCTTTTGGATATCTGGTCTGAGCGACGCAACAATTTTTGCAATATTCTTATCTTCGTTGAAATATATCAACGAACCGTTTTCTTCGATTTTTTCGGCGAAAATTCTAAACTGCCCGCAATAGTTTTCAAAGGTTGGAAAAACATTGATGTGGTCCCAGGCAATGCCGCTTATTACTGCTATGTGAGGCTTGTAGAGGTGGAATTTCGGCCGTGGGTCAACAGGCGAGGCAAGGTATTCATCTCCTTCAAATACTGCAATGTCTGTTTCTTCTGAAATTCCGGCCATGGTATCGAAACCCTGTACCTGCGAACCAACCATATAATCAAATTTTACATTGCAGTTTTTCAACACATGCATGATCATTGATGTAATGGTAGTTTTGCCGTGGCTTCCGCCAACCACTACCCGTTTCTTGTTTTTTGTCTGCTCATAAAGAAACTCCGGAAATGAATATATTTTTAATCCAAGCTGTTGTGCTTGCATGAGTTCGGGGTTATCTGTCCTTGCGTGCATGCCAAGTATTACGGTATCAATATTTTGAGTAATCTTATCGGGGTACCACCCCTGTTTTTCTGGAAGCAGGCCATGAGCTGAAAGCCTTGATCTGGAAGGCTCATAGATTTCATCATCCGATCCGGTGACTATATGTCCCTGATGATGAAGGGCAATGGCAATATTGTGCATGGCAGCACCGCCAATGGCTATAAAATGGAATTTCATATTTTTTAATTTCGCAGCGGTGAAAATACATTATTAGGGCAGAAATAGTAAACATATAGGCAATAAGTTACAAACAGCCCGATTTTATTCTAAGCATGAATCATACCAATCAATGCAGCGATAAAGGCTTTCATTAATCAATGACTTTTACTTATTTTAGCAGGCAAAAAGATGATGACAATTCGTTTAATCCCTTCCGGTAATTTTAAACTCGATGGAGGCGCTATGTTTGGGGTGGTACCCAAGTTGCTCTGGCAGAAAAAATATCCGGCCGACGGAAACAACTTGTGCAATCTTTCAATGACACCGATGCTGGTAGAAGAAGATGATCGAAAGATATTAATTGATACCGGTATTGGGAAAAAACAGGATGAGAAGTTCTTCGGGTATTATTATCTTAATGGAAGCGAATCTCTTGAGACATCTCTTACTGAATATGGTTTGGGCAGACAGGATATCACTGATGTAATTCTAACCCACCTTCATTTTGACCATTGCGGGGGAGCTGTTGAATATAACAGTGAAGAAAAATCTTTCAATACCACCTTTCCAAACGCTGTTTACTGGTGCAGCAGGGGTCAGTGGGAGTGGGCCATGAACCCTAATCCCAGGGAAGCGGCATCTTTTCTTAAGGAGAACATCTTGCCCCTAAAGGAATCGGGTCAGCTCAGATTTTTTGAAAATAATTTCACTCTTTCACCAAATATCGTAATAAGGCTGTACAATGGCCACACCAATGCATTGGCGGTGCCATATATTAAATACAGAAACCGTACGGTGGTTTTTGTCGCCGATTTATTGCCTACGACTGCCCATATTCCCCTGTCGTGGGTCTGTGGCTATGATACCCGGCCGTTGATTTCTTTCAATGAAAAAGAAGCGTTTTTAAATGAAGCAGTTGAATACAATTATATCCTGTTTTTTGAACACGACCTCTACACACCATGCTGTACCTTGCAACTTACCGACAAAGGGATAAGGATAAAAGATACAGGTAACCATCCCGATGAGCTTCTCTAAACAAAAACCATTTATACTGGTTTTAAAAGCATATATAGTGGCTTCTAAGAAAACGCCAGTTACTGCGTTATGCTCGTCTTTCAAGTCGGTCACTTACTTAAGTAAACTCCTGACTTTCAAGGCTCGCATGCCTTGTTCTTGACGCTTTCTTAGAAGCCACTTCTGAAAAAGAAGGGTTTTCTTTGAATCACTATTTAAAACTTATACAATTCTGACAGAATGAAACAGAAAATTCTGCTGTGGCTTAAAAGATTTGGAATCATCGGATTTCTTTTTTTCCTGATAAAAGGGCTTATCTGGCTCGCTATTTTCATGGGTGCAGGGGCATTGATTTTTAAAAGATGAGGTTTACCTCGTTATAAAATCGTTTTTGGGTACCTTTCAATAAAAATGAAGATGAACCATGCACCGGTGATTTTGCCGAAAGCTTCGATTATAAACGGGCTGAAACATACAGCAAACAAAGACAATGATATTATAACATCGGCCAGTGTTATTAACCCGGTATTTTTATCTGTTTTAAGAGCGGTAATGACAAATATCGTTCTCAGAACGAGTTGAATGAAGAAGAAACCAAATATCCTTATTCCATAAGGGTTATGGTCTTTTGCTTCTTTGAATTCAAATCTTAAAGCTGAAGAAAAGCTGCGTGACAAACCGCTGCTGATGCTTTCTTTACCGGTGAGTACCGAGTAATTTGAATTTACAGGATACTTTGATTCTGGTGAATATATAAGGAAATAGAGGAATAATAGTAATAATATCACGATAAATGTCAGGTTGATAATAATATAAGGATTTGACAGTTCTCTTGATGTCATGCTTTTGTATAGATTTTTTCAGGCTAATCTGCTTTTATTTCTTCATGCCGGGTATAAGGTTTCTTACCGCCACGGGCTCCATTCGCCTGTCATTTTATCGCGTGTGCGGCTTTTGCCGGTAGTGGTGTTCATCTGGTAATAGCTTATTCCGTCATCTTCGAAAGTACATTTTATCTGTTCTACCGGGTATTTGGCGTTGGTATCGTTAAGGTAATAGTTAAAGTCAAGGGACTGGTTTATTTTACCGTTTATCTCGTACAGGTATCTTTTTACATTACCTTCTTTATTTAGTTCCACATGAGTTTTCCAGTTTTCAGATTTACCGGAATTAATAAATGAGAGGCTTTTGAGATTTTCAGATGCATCGTATTCCAGGGTGAAGGTACCATCTGAATAGTTGTTCGCCGGATCGTTTTTTCTTGTGATATTATATTTATTTAATTGTTTATTAAACGAATAGGTAACAATATTGCATATTTTATGTTCTGCGCCCGCGCTCCATCTGTCGCAGAAATTTACCACCTGTATTTTGGTAACCTGGTTATCTGCGCCATAATCAAATTGCTTTACCTGGGTAAGGTGCATAAACAATGAAGCTCCTTTTCTGTAATTATCGCTTGCCTGGGAAAAATGGATATAGCGCTTTATTTTTGCAACCCTGCCCCTTGTGTCGAAGAATACCGTGTCGAAAGGCTCTTTGTAGAGTTTGCCGGTACTTTTATTCAGAATCACAGCTTTTTCATTAATCCTTAAAATGTTTTCACTATTGCCATAAACAAAAGAACAGGTTATTCCCGGCGCCTGCAACGATTTAATCTGGTTATTGGCGCTGAATTCCATCTTAACAGGATCATCAGACAAGTTGATTGCCCCTTTCCACGGGGTAAATGGTTGCGAAAGGTTAAAGGGCAAAATATCATAGGTGTAGTTACATAATGTGGAATCTCCTATGATACAGATATTCTGTTGGTTGATAATAATATCTTCTTTAAATGTTTTAACTGCTGCATCGAGCAACTTCGGCAATTCCTTTTTAAGAAAATTCAATGAGTCGAGGATACGTTGTCTTTCTGCAATTGAATCTCTGATAAACTGTTGCCTTTGAGCAATAGAATCTTTTACAAAGGCCATCCTGGCTTGAATTGAATCGTAGATATATTGTTCTCTCAGCTGCATAGAACCAGAAACCGGTAATGTATCCTGCTGTGTTAATGAAGGAGGGCGGTACAGGCTTTTTGCTTTCACTGTATCATTATTGTGCTGTGCACCTGTATTAATACTAATCAAAGTGATTGATGTAAGCAGAATGCTTTTTATCAGGGCCGGGCAATTGAAGGTGTATTTCATTGGTTAGTTAATTTTTTACAAATCACTCAATATCCGCTTAAAATTTTCTAAAAGTTAATAATTTTTTTTTGAGTATGGATGTTTCGGCAGGTTTATCTTTTTTATAACAATTTATTATATCTTCATGCAGCATTTATCATCGTCATTCGTCGTTTAGTTTTATTATTATTTATGAGGAGAATAAGACCCGTTTTGTTTTTGATTTCACTTTCTGCATTTTTCATCTTTACGGGTATTAATGCCCAACAGAAAAAAAGTGTCGAGACCCTGTATATCACAGATCCACTTACAATTGACGCTATTCTTGATGAATCGGTATATCAACAGGTTGCACCAGCAAAAGACTTTGTGCAATTACAGCCAAACAACGGGCAACCTTCGTTGCAGAAGACCGAAGTAAGATTTTTCTATGATCAGAATGCCATATATGTTGGTGCAATGTTGTACGATACATCTCCCGACAGCATCTTTAATTTTTTAACAGAGCGCGATAATATAGGCGTATCAGATTATTTTGGTGTATATATTGATCCTTATAACGAGGGACAGCTTGCATTCGGGTTTTTTGTTACCCCTGCCGGTGTGCAGACCGACCTGAAAGCCATACATAAAGACTACGATAACGAAGAAAGCAGTTGGAATGCTGTTTGGGAGAGTAAATCGAGAATTACCGAAGAGGGCTGGATCGTTGAAATGCGCATTCCGTTTGCTGCCATCCGGTTTCCTGAAAAAACTGAACATGTCTGGGGACTTAACATGTTCAGGAATATAAGAAGGTATAACTCGAACAATTCATGGAGCCTGGTAGACCGTAAAATATCGGGATTCATCCATCAGCAGGGGCAAATTACCGGTATTAAGAGTATAAAACCCCCGGTACGCCTTTCGTTTTCTCCTTATATTGCCACTTATCTTGAACAAAAGGGTGGAAAAGCCACTCCTGATTTTTTATACAAGGGTGGGATGGACCTGAAATACGGGCTAAGTGAGAGTTTTACACTCGATGTGATGCTTATACCCGATTTTGGCCAGATACAGTCAGATGACAAAGAACTGAACCTTTCACCCTATGAGATATATTATGACGAAAGACGACAGTTTTTTACAGAGGGTACAGAGCTTTTTCAGCGCGCAGGCCTTTTTTATTCAAGGCGCATAGGCGGAAAACCAAAATATTCTGATAAAGCAGATGATGACCTAAAGGAGCATGAAGAAGTAGATTACAACCCGGCAGAAACCCAACTGCTCAACGCCACGAAAATATCGGGAAGAACCTCGGGTGGCTGGGGACTGGGTTTTCTAAATGCAATGACCCTTCCTTCGTACGCGGTTATTAAAGATACCCTCAGCGGGAATAAACGCAACGTGCTGACTCAGCCATTTACCAACTACAATGTGTCGGTGGTGGATAAATTGTTAAAAAACAACTCATATATCAGCCTTATCAATTCGAACATGACAATGGCAGATAACGGTTTTATGGCAAATGTCATTGCAACAGATTTTCAGATTCGCGACAAATCTAAAAAATTTGCATTCAAAGGCAAAGCTGGGATTAGTGCCAGGGGCGATACGGCTAAGGAGAATGGCTATTATGCAGAGATAGGCCTGGAAAAGAACAAGGGTACCTGGCAGTTTGGAATTAACCAAAACATCAATTCGGATGAATTCAATATTAACGATCTCGGATACCTGCGGCGTAACAACGAGATGAACACCAATACATGGATAAGCCGCAAGGTAATTGAGCCATTCTGGATCATCAGGGAATTTCATTCGCAGATATGGTGGATTTATTATCGTGTTTTCAATCCGTCCGACGTATTTGGCCACGAAACAGGAATTTATTCATATGTGCTTTTCAAGAACAATTACTCTTTTGAAATGAACATGGGCATTGAGTCCAACCGTCATGATTATTACGAAACAAGGGTAAAAAACAGGTATTATTCCGATCCGTACAACTATTGGGTGAATATGTATCTAAACTCCGATTTCAGAAAACCTGTAAGTTTTTACCTGCATTGCGGAGGGTATGAAAAACCTCAGACCGACCAATACGGATACTGGGGAAGCGCCGGCTTGAATGTTCGCTTTGGCTCCTGTATGTTGCTCGAGTATGATATAGACGTTAATCAACAGGTCAACGACAGGGGATATGTAGATAAAAACAGCGAAGGCGATAACATTTATTTTGCCAAAAGAAATATAAAAACGTACGAAAATATTGTAAGCGGTTCCTATATTTTCAGCAATAAAGCAAGCCTGAAGTTAAGGGTGCGCCATTACTGGTCGGGGGCAGGTAATAAGAACTTTTACCTGCTGCAGCAAAACGGGTCGTTGCTTGAGGATTTAAATTATGCGGTAAATCACGATGAAAACTACAATGCCTTCAATATTGATATGGTTTTCAGGTGGATTTTTGCCCCGGGTTCTGAAATGTCACTGGCCTGGAAAAATGCTGTTCTGGAATCGGGAGAAGCTGTGATACCGCGTTATTGGAATAACCTGAAAAATTCATGGCAAGCCGATCAGGCAAACAGCATATCTTTAAAGGTGCTTTATTATATCGATTACAATAACCTTAAAAAAAAGAGAAACCTTAACTCCTGATTTTATCAGGCACTATAAATAAGTATCTGTGCATATCTGCTAAAATCTGGTAATGGTTATCACGCCTTTTTAACGATCTCCATCCCTCTTTTTATGGCATCTTCGTTTACCGGAATCAGCTTGTGATGTCTTTCGGGCAGGGATTTTTTCAGGCCTGCCACCACATTGTCTAATTTAAGGTAAGGTTTTAGTTTAAGATAACCTCCAAGAACAATCATATTGAATGTTTTGGCGCTTGCCATACGGGTAGATTCATCGGCAGCTTCTATCTGGAAGATATCTATGTCTTTTCTGGAAGGATGCCTGGTTATACCATTTGTATCGTAAAGCAACAATCCTCCCGGTTTTACGGTTTTTTCAAATTTATCAATGGACTGCTGGTTGAGCAAAATGGCAGTGTCGTATACATTCAGAATGGGTGAACTGATGCGTTCATCACTCAGTATTACAGTAACATTGGCTGTGCCGCCTCGCATTTCGGGGCCATAAGAAGGCATCCAGCTTACTTCCAGGTTTTGCATGATACCTGAGTAGGCCAATATTTTTCCCATGCTTAATACACCCTGACCGCCAAAACCCGCTATTATTATCTCTTCGTTCATGTTGATTTTTTTATGAAAAATGTATGATCAACTTTGTTTAACTATTTCTCCGTTCACTTTCATATCGCCAAGAGGATAGAAAGGAATCATATTCTCTTCGAGCCATTTGTTTGACTGTAAAGGTGTCATCTTCCATCCCGAAGGGCAATTGGAGACAATTTCAATAAAGGAAGTCCCTTTTTTGAGTTTCTGGTTTTCGAAGGCCATTCTGATGGCTTTCTTGGCTTTTCGCACATTTACAGGAGTATGCACCGACTGACGGGTAACATACAATGTTCCTGGCAGGTGCACCACCAGGTCGGTCATCTTCAGCGGATTTCCCATAAGTGAGGTGTCTCTTCCATACGGGGTGGTTGATGACCTCATTCCCGGAATGGTAGTAGGGGCCATTTGTCCGCCTGTCATGCCGTAAATACCGTTATTGATAAAAATCATGGTGATATTTTCTCCCCGGTTGCATGCGTGAATTGTTTCTGAGGTGCCAATGGCTGCCAGGTCGCCATCGCCCTGGTAGGTAAACACAAATTTGCCGGGCCAGCACCTTTTTATTCCTGTGGCAGAGGCAGGCGCCCTGCCATGGGGTACCTGCTGCATGTCTATGTCCATAAACTCGTATGCAAGTACCGAGCACCCGACGGGGGCAACACCAATGGTCTCAGACACAATATCCATTTCTTCAATTACTTCCATAATTAACCTGTGCACGACACCATGCCCGCAGCCCGGGCAGTACGAAAGCGGCTTATCGGTAAGCAGTTTTGTGCGTTTGTACACCAGGTTTTCATTCCTGATAATATCTTTTACGTCCATTTTTTATCCTCCAATGAATTTTTGTTCAAGCACTTTAAGCACTTCATCGGGTGATGGGATTACGCCGCCACAACGGCCGTAAAACTCCACAATTACGCGGCCGTTTACCGCGAGCCGCACATCTTCTACCATCTGACCGGTGCTTAATTCAACTGTTAAAAAGCCTTTAACCTTTTGTGCATATTTATGTAGAATATCTGCCGGAAAAGGGAAAAGGGTAATTGGTCTTAGTAAGCCTGCCTTAATACCTTTCTGCCTTGCCAGTTTAACTGTCTTCTGGCAAATACGTGCCGAAGACCCATAGGCTACTAAAATATATTCTGCATCGGAACAGTCAATTTCTTCGAACCTAACCTCATTTTCCTTCATTTTCTGGTACTTGGCCTGTAAATCCCTGTTGTGCATTTCCATTTTTATCGGATCAAGATCAAGCGAAGTAACAATGTTTCTCTCGCGGTCGGGGGTTTTTCC
>JAWOHT010000288.1:0-5060 GCA_046485045.1 Bacteroidales bacterium | reverse complement strand
GTTTTTATTTGGGTTTCGCGAATATTAATATCTTTCACGAAACCAATAATTTTATTCACTTCAATCAAATCATCCAGTTTGAATGGACTTTTAAAGGCAAGAATAATACCTGCCAAAAAATTTTCCCCAATATCTTTTAATGCAAAACCAATAACAAATGCCAATATCCCGGCCCCGGCCAAAATTTTGTTTGTAAAAGAATTGAGACCCAGTAAATAAAGGGTTATCAATACAATTATTGCTTTCAGGACAAAGCTGAAAATTTGAGATATGAACGTTGCTGTTAGCGGGTTGGGTGATTTTTTACTAATCCGGCGTTTAATTCTGCGCTTTATGAATTCGGCTGTGAAAAAACCTGCAACTATGAATAAAAGGACAAATCCAAGATTGAGGTAATTCAATTTAAAGTATTGGATAACATAGTAATAGAATTCAACGATTTTTTCCATAATAAAAAATCAATTAAACAAATCTTCTTGCGGCAATTTGTACAGGGTCCCAGGCAGTAGAAAATGGCGGGGCGTAAGCCAGATCAAGGTCAATCAGTTGTTGCGCGGTTAACCCTGCAGTAATTGCCGTTACAATAGTGTCGATTCGTTTGGCTGAACCTTTGAAGCCAACTATTTGCCCGCCTAAGATTCGTTGGGTTTGTTTGTTTACTATAAGTTTCACACTTATTTTTTCTGATCCCGGATAGTAGCCTGCCGGGGAAACTGAAGTGATTGTCTCAGTCAAATAATCAACGCTCAACTCTTTTGCCTCTTTTTCTGATAGGCCTGTACGTGATATTTCCATCGCTTTGAATTTTGTAATGGCAGTTCCTACAACCCCTGGAAACTCGGCGTTACCGCCGCTGATATTGATGCCTGCAACAAGCCCATGCTTACTGGCAACGGTGCCCAATGCGATATGAACCTGCTTCTGGGTAACCAGATGAAACGATTCGGCACAATCGCCTGCTGCCCAAATGTTGGGTACAGAGGTTTCAAGGCGTTTGTTTACCCGGATGGCATCTTTTGCACCCAATTTTATACCAGCCCGGGCAGCCAGTTCAGCATTGGGTTTTACCCCCATTCCTAAAATAACAATGTTTGCAGGAATGACTTGTTTGTCAGTAATTACCGATTTCACGCTGCCATCAATATTTTTTTCAAATTTCACCAGTTTCTCTTTCAGAAAAACCTTTACCTGCTGTTCTGTCATGTACTCATGTATTTGGTCAGCCATATCCTTGTCGAGGGTAGTCATCAGCTGTGGAGCCATATCAATCAGGATAACGTCTATTGAGCGATCGAGAAAAGCTTCAGCCATCTCAATACCAATATAACCACCACCCACTACTACTGCCTTAGCCGGTTTTTTCTCCTTTATGAAGTTGAATACATCTATTCCGCTTTGAAGCGTTGAAAGGGCAAAAACTCCACTTGCATCAATATTTTCCATTTTGGGTACAATTGGTGAAGCTCCTGTTGCTATAAGCAGGTCGTCCCATGGTTCCCAGAAATCTTTTTCTTCCCCGATATTTTTGACCTTCACACGCTTGTTCTTCTGGTCAATTTCAATTACTTCGTGGCGAATTCGCAAGTCAATATTCTGTTTTTGCCTGAAAACTTCAGGTTTACGGGCAATCAGGTCTTCCTCAGATTCAACCTGACCACCAATGTAATAGGGCATTCCACAGGCAGCATAGGAAGTATGATTGCCCCGCTCGAATACAACAATTTCACGCTCCGGCTGCTCTCGCCTCACCTTCGATGCAGCTGTCATACCTGCAGCATCTCCGCCTATAATAATTAATTTACCATTTGCCATATATTCTTTTTTAAACCTTGTTGGTTAAACATCTTTCTTTGAAAGCTTTTCTTTGTACATATCTATATTTTTCAGAAGGTTATCATCCGGCAGAGGTTCGGTAATATTATTGTATTGAACCATTTTCTCATAAATGACTTTTGCTACAAGGTATCTTGCTGTATGTTTGTCGTCGGCTGGTATAATATACCAGGGGGCATGGGGAAAGGATGTTTTATTTATAGCTTCTTCATAGTAGTTCTGATACTTACCCCAAAGCTCCCTTTCAATTAAATCGCCGGGTGCAAATTTCCAGTTTTTATCTTCTTTTTCCAGCCTTCTCAATAACCGTAATCTTTGTTCTTCTTTGCTCAGGTGTAGAAAAAACTTAAATACAATAATTCCGTTTTGGGTAATATGTTCCTCAAAATTTCTGATTTGGTTAAATCGCTTATCCCAAAAATCAGCAGGTATATCCTCCTCTTTTTTGATGCCCGGGATATTCTCGAAAAGCAAATATTGAGGATTTACCCGTGTTACCAGCACATTTTCATAATGACTGCGATTAAAGATCGAGTACTTGCCTTTTTCCGGTAAAGCGACGTAGTGTCGCCATAAATAATCGTGTTGCAGTTCCTTTCTGCCGGGTGTTTTAAAACTGTGTACCAATACACCACGTGGATTAAATTTACTAAACACTTCTCTTATCAGACTGTCTTTACCTGATGTATCCATACCCTGCAAGCATACAAGCACCCCATAACGATTGTGGGCATATAATGTGTTTTGTAGTTTAGCAAGCTTCTTCCCTATTTTTTTAAGTGATTTTTTCTTTTCCTTTTTCGATTTACCGGTTTCCAGCATTGTTGGAATTCCATTCAGGCTAACCGGATTTGTAACCATAAAATATGAGGAGTTTAGTTCTTTCATTCAATTGTTGTTTGATGTATTAACTGCTTTTCTTTAAGCTGGTAAATCTTTTTTTCATATCCTTCACATCCCGTTTTTCCGAAAATGTTTTTTCGGCGGCCTTCATTATCATTTTAGCATGTTGAAAGATAAGTTCTTTTTGGTTTTTGTCTGTTGAAAATGAACTTATGGTTATCATTGCCTCCATTAGCCTTATCATAACCGAGGGACTATTTTCGCCATATTGCCTAATTTGGTTAAACGCTGCATTCAGCATCCCGAAAAATGTGTGATTACCGGCAATTACCCTTAGTTTGTCTTGCATATCGTAACGGTAAGGAGATGGAAACGGTACTCCGGCAAGATAGCACATCACGGAAGTTAAGTTATCAATACAGGCAATTGCGGTGAATGGGTCGTTCACTCCGGGCGATAATGCCCTTGCAGCAACCTCAACCATCTGATGAATAGAAAATTCAGCATCCTGCAAAGGAGTCCGGGCTTTTCCGATAATGAAATCATCCTGAATCTTTTTATACACTTCTTTATCGCATTCTTCATTGCACAGCACATCGCATAGCACCATGTCCCGAACCAGAAAGTCGCCGGGACGGTGGTGCAAAATTATTATGGAGTTATTGTCTTGTGCGGTATTCATCAGCCCATGTCCGTCTATAGATTGCAAATACCCGCTTCTTTTGCACCTGACCTCCAACTTTAAAGCATATTTTCGCTGCAGAGACTCGATATCGGGAGCCTGCTTCTCTTCTTCATGGCCAATTCCATCCGGAAAGAGCATTCGGATGCTCTTTGACAAAGTTTCGGAAATATCAGAGATCACCTTGTCGGATTGAATACTCATGGAAACATGATGAATAAATACAATAAGCAGGGTAATTCCGGCAATAGCCAATACAATGGCAACTAAAACAGAAATTGCCGGAACAAAGTGAAAACTATCATTTTCCTTAAGCGAACTCAGAATAATCAGGCAATACACAAAAGATGAGACATAGGAGCCCAAAACAACCTGATTAAGTTTATCGTACATAAAATTCCTCACCAGGCGGGACCCCAGCTGAGAAGATGCCAGCGCCAGCACCACAAGCGTAATGGAGAAAACAGTACCGGCAATACCAATCATAGCCCCTGCTATGATGGTGAGTATGCTTCTTGCCGAATCAACACTTGCAGGCAACAGATACCGTAAAATGCCATCGTGAGAAAATTGTATCCGGCCATCAAGGTATATTAAACCAATGGCCGAGCCGATGGAAATCAAAAGCATCAGTATGGGTAAAAACCAGAAGCTTGCATTGAGTTTTTCCAACAAATATTGTGGTTTTATCATCCTTATCGATTAAATTAATTGCCAAAATGTCTTGTGTAAAACGATTATGGGCAATTGAGTACCCTTAATTAGTTTTAGTGTCTTTATTCATTTCTTTTTTAAAAGCAACGATACTTTTGTCAAGGGCAGTTCTGAGCTGCTCAGCTTCTGCCTTAAGTTCAGCCTTTTTATCTTCAGTGGCTTGATTAAACTCTTCTATCTTCTTTTCCAGTTCCTTTTGCTGTTTCTCAAGTTCAGCTTTTTGGTTTTTGTATTTAGCCTTTAGTTCGTCACGCAGGGCATCATAATCTTTACCGGCTTTTTCCATCTCACTTTTAACACTTTCTTGCATTTTGTTGATTTCGGCGTTCAAATCATCAATCAGTTCTGATGAATAATCCTTTGAAACGTCAACCACATCCTGCAGTTCCTCTTTAACATCTTTTGCTGTGGTTTCTTTTTCTTTTTTTGATTGGCCACAAGCCATCATTCCTAACATGGTAAGGACTAAAACTAATTTAACAGTTGTTTTCATAACTTTTAAGCTTTTTGGTTTTGCCTACTCTTAAAGATTTTCGGCTTACTCTTTTTTCATTTTTAATACTAATAATTTAGTCATTTTTATTGAATATATAAATTTCTTTTTCAAGGAAGTAGCTGATCACTGTTCTGATGACCACGATGCTGGCCAGAATGGCAATCTCCTCAAATTTTGGATGTATTACCGTGGCAATGATATCAGCCGCAATCAGAAACTCCAGCGCCAGCAACAGGTAGGTGGCAAACTGATGGCGTACCGATTCCCGCTCATGGTATATTGAATTATGCTTTATTCTGCTGAATTCAAGCTTCAACAACCTGAATACGGTTAATACCACTCCCCATGCAATTATGGCTACTCCAATGCTGCCAATGGTAATGTACAGGATATTAAAAACATTTGTCAGCCATGATACCATAATGAGTTGTTTTTTAAAAACCTGCCTTTTCAATCCAAAACAGCAATAAAACTATCAGGGTAACTGCAGGC
>JAWOHT010000095.1:0-3128 GCA_046485045.1 Bacteroidales bacterium | reverse complement strand
TTCGCGCTTGCAGAAGGCGATTCAATTTACTACGATTCCATAGTTGCCCACCATGTTCATTCTGCAGATAAAAAATCAGCCAGGATACTGGGAGTTGTTTATGCCCCGTTTTAAACCGATATTAATTCATAATTATGAAGGACCTGATCGAACTGAGACTTGGAGATTTTATAGAAAAGTGGGCAACAGAGACTCCCAATAAAGATTTTATTGTATATGCTGACAGAGACCTGAGGTTTTCCTGTCATTTTTTCAACCAGAGGGTAAACCAGCTGGCAAAGGGACTCCTTTCAATAGGCGTTATAAACGGAAGTCATGTTGGCATATGGGCGACCAATGTTCCCGATTGGCTGACGTTTGCCTTTGCAACTTCAAAAATTGGGGCTGTTCTTGTTACTGTAAATCCCAACTATAAATTGCATGAACTGGAATATGTTGTAAGAGATGCAGACCTGCATACCCTCTGTATTATGAATGGATGGCGCGACAGCGATTATGTAAGCATGGTTTGTGAATTGGTGCCTGAACTTAAAACACAGCCACGTAACAGTTTATGCAGTAACCGGTTTCCGGTACTGAAGAATGTGGTTTACATAGGTCATGAGAAGCACAGGGGTATGTATAATACAGCAGAGCTTATACTTCTGGGCCAACATATTGACGATCATATTCTAACCGATGCTATGCAACTCGTTCATCACAAAGATGTGGTAAATATGCAGTACACCTCAGGAACTACAGGGTTTCCAAAGGGGGTAATGCTTACCCATTACAATATTTTAAACAACGGCTTCGATATTGGCGAGTGCCAGAAATTCACTTCAGAAGACAGGTTGTGCCTGCCGGTACCGCTTTTTCACTGTTTCGGAATAGTACTTGGGGTAATGGCTGTACTTACTCATGGCGCTTCACTGGTAATTCTCGAAAGTTTCGATCCGCTGCTGGTACTTGCATCGGTGCAAAAAGAGAAGTGTACGGCTTTGTATGGGGTACCTACCATGTTTATCGAAGAGTTGAAACATCCTATGTTTACCATGTTCGATCTCTCTTCGCTTCGCACCGGTATTATGGCAGGTTCGCCATGCCCGATGGAGGTGATGAAAGAGGTGGTGAATAAAATGAATATGAAAGATGTAACCATTGCCTACGGCCTCACCGAAGCTTCTCCTGTGATGACCCAGACAAGGACAGACGATCCGATGGAAGCCAAGGTTTCTACTGTGGGAAAAGAGCTTCCGCATATTGAGGTGAAAATTGCCGATCCTGTTACCGGCGAAGAATTACCCCCTGATGTGCAGGGCGAAGTCTGCTGCAGGGGTTACAATGTGATGAAAGGTTATTACAACAAACCCGAAGAAACAGCACAGGTGATTGATAAAGACGGATGGCTTCATTCCGGTGATCTGGGCATTAAGACAAAGGATGGATATTTTAAGATTACCGGCAGAATAAAAGACATGATCATAAGGGGCGGGGAAAATGTGTACCCGCGCGAAATTGAGGAATTTCTATATGGCTTGCCCGAAATAAAAGATATACAGGTGGCTGGTATTCAAAGTGAAAAGTACGGTGAAGAAGTCGGCGCTTTTATCATTCTGAACGAGGGAAAAACACTTACAGAGGAGGACATCAAAGATTTTTGCAGAGGTAAGATATCAAGGTTTAAAATACCAAAATATGTTTTTTTTGTCAAGGGTTACCCGATGACTGCCAGCGGTAAGATTCAGAAATACAAACTGAAGGAGATAGGGCTTCGGTTGCTGAAAGAGAGAGGCATTACTCCTGTGAGATGAGTGTATCTTGAATATTCGCTCTGCCACATTGAATACAGTACCTTAAGGATAACCGGCATACGCGATACTTTGAACCTGCACCATATACCGGTACCCTTTTTTAAATGTGATTAATCTCTTCTGCCCAGCAGCATAAAAACAAAATAGAGCAGCATGGCAAGCGAAGAAAGTGCGGCAACAACATAGGTGTATGCAGCCCATTTCAGTGCGTCTTTGGCTTTTTCGTGTGTTCCGTATCCGGTAATACCTGCAGAATTCAGCCACATAAGCGCCCTGTTGCTTGCATCTATCTCCACAGGTAATGTAATAAAAGCGAAAAGCGTAAATATGCCGTAACATGCAATTATCAAATACAATGCAATGTCGAGGTTTATAAAGTTAAATGCAAAAACTCCGAAAAACATCAGGGTGAAAATTACATTGATGATTTTTGAGCTTATGTTTTGAATTGGCACCAGTGCGGTTCTGAACTGAAGCATAGAATATGCCTTTGCATGCTGTATTGCATGCCCGCATTCATGCGCTGCAACAGCTGCGGCTGCAATGCTTCTTCCCTGGTACACATCCAGGCTGAGATTTACAGTCTTGTTTGCCGGGTTGTAATGGTCTGAAAGCTGACCCTGCACCGACACCACCTTAACATCGTGGATACCGTTTTCATGAAGCATTTTTTCTGCTACCTCTTTGCCACTGATACTATAATTGAGTGGCAACTTCGAATACTGTTTGAATTTCGATTTAAGCCTTGCGCCTACAATCCAGCTAAAAACTACAAAGAGCAAAAAAATCAATATATATCCTGTCCCGATCATACTTTTTGTTTTAAAATGATTATGCAAAGATAAATGAACCCCATCAAATTCTTTACCAAAAATATTATAAAAGATGTTAATGACAAGTTGACAGCCGGATGGTACCTGATTAACATGCTAAGGCTTTAAAGCGGTACGTATTATATTTAAAGAGAAAAGTTCAGTGTTCCCGGAATGATTAACCACTGAAATTCAGAATTATTATTCGTTATAATAATATTTGGGTTAATTGAATTTTGAAAAATACATATACTTTTATATTTTTGCACACACTTTTGCCTCGTGGTGTAATTGGCAACACGTCTGATTCTGGATCAGAAGAGTTCAGGTTCGAGCCCTGACGAGGCAGCATACTAAAACACAGAAGCCATCCAATTACCGGGTGGTTTTTTTTAGTAATAAGGGCGAGAAGTTTATCCCGATATAGATTTTCTTACGAAGCATGAGTTAGAAAATCTCAATCGGGGAGCCCTGACGAGGCAGCATACTAAAACACAGAAGCCATCCAATTACCGGGTGGTTT
>JAWOHT010000013.1:0-12273 GCA_046485045.1 Bacteroidales bacterium | reverse complement strand
TTCAAATATTTTTCCAACATGGTATAGCCATCAGCAGCAATATTATTCCTGTCGGCAGCATTATTTGTATCCAGGCCATTGGCAATTTCCCAGTCATTTGGCATACCATCTTGGTCAGTATCGGTTGGTGCAGGAAGAGAGTTCAATGTTGGAAATGCTTCACCAGGGATATTTGCAAGAGTTAACGGTACCGTTCCTGTATTGTTAATAACATCAGAAATCACCCTGGTATCAATAGTATCACGTTTTGGCAAAGTGGCCCCGGCGCCACGGCATACATTAATAAAAGCTTCTTCGGCTGTTTCTTCAGGACCAATGTATGCAGAAGGAAAGGGATTGTATACCCTTATATTCAGGGGAGGATAATTGAATTTTACCCCTCCGGTCCAGTTGTCGGCAGTTTGAACAGCATTATTATAAATATAGTTCCCGGTGACATACCAGTAACTTTTAATCGAGTCGTAAACACAACCCACAAATTCATTGTCAGTTTCTGAAGGGTTAGGCTGTGAAGGATTTAAAAACTCAGAGGAACCCCTCTTATAATAATTATTCACCACATTATAATGCCCTCCTTCTCCGCCATAAGTTTTTCCGGCATTATATATAACATTATTACGCATATCTACCAGTTCATTTTGCAGGTTAAATTGGTAGCGGGCGCCACAAAAGCGGGGACTGCGATTTTTATGATGGGCAAAAACATTGTGGTGTAAAGATCCTCCCCATCCGCCCATTATTCCTCCAAAGCCATGTCCTTCTTTATTCAGGCTTTCGCTGATAATACACCATTGAACGGTTAAATTTTCAATGTCATATATTGAGAGCGTCTCATCACAACCATAGCTAACCGAACAATGATCAATTATAATATTTTTAATTGGTAAAGAACCTGAACCTGCAGAATTTTTTGGGCTAAATCCGCCTAAGGCATCAGCGCCCCAATTTTCTCCCAGCCGAATCCGGAGATAACGAATTATAACATTGCTTGCACTAATTCTTAACTGGTGATTTTTTAAGCATATACCGTCTCCGGGAGCTGTTTGGCCTGCAATGGTCAAATCGCCATTTGATATTGTTAATGTTGAACTAAGGGCAATTGTACCAGATACCCTGAAAACTATGGTGCGGGCTCCCGATTGGTTAATTGCATAGCGCAGTGAACCTGGCAATCCATCATCTTTCAGGTTAGTTACTTCATATACCACACCGCCGCGTCCTCCGGTTACATATTTGCCATATCCATCGGCACCGGGAAATGCCAGAGGCTGACTTTTTGCTGTAAAAGATACTGTATTTAATATCACAATAACCAGCGTGCTTATTACCATTCTGATTGAATATTTCATGTTTCTTTATATTAAGTTAATAGAAATAAAAAAAGGATATAAGTTGTAATGTATTATCATCATAATTTTATTAGTACAATTAAAAAAAAGTTACTTCATATCTTTATACTTTATATAGTCGCAATTTGATGCAATATATACATTTTTTTTCATGTAACGACTAAAAATCATGACTTCAATTATTAAACTTTTTTTGCCGGCAACCATCCCGGAAGGTGCCACTAAACTTATCCTTCCGGACAAAGAAACTGAATACCCTCTGACTGGACCGTTGCAATAGTATATGCCGTTCCTTGTTGTAATAACAGAGGGAATGGTCATATACCTTTAGGTTCAATATCACGATAAATTTAATTCTATCACTTATCGCCAACGTGGATCTCCAGCAGCAGACTTTCCCGCAAAACCGCTATCCTTAATTTTAAAATTATGATTATCCGGATCAGTAAATAAATCGAAGGAAGTATTAGTATAGGGTATTAGATCCGGCAACGCTTCTGATGCGGTAACAAAATCGCTTGTCTTATAGCTGCCCTGAATTGTAAGGGTAACGGTATTCAGCTTATAGCCTAAAGGGCTGGTTCCGGCAGATAATAGTTGTTTGGTCTGTCCGAAAATACAGTTCTTAATTGTCACTTGTGTGCCACCGGAATAATCAAAGAAAAACCTACCATTATCAGGGGTATTAAAAAATGTGCAATTTTCAATTGTTAATGTATTTGAGGCGGTTACAGCGGTGGAGGAGTTAAAAAACGGCCTGACCACATAATAAAATGTACTGTTTTTAATATTTATAGCTCCTATGGAACAGTTTTCCCCACTCATATGAGTTATGCCAAATTCCCTGAGGCTGTCAATAACACAGTTATTGATTGTGAGCGTGTTAACCACTGCCTGGTTGGTAAGCCGGAAGAATCCCCTGTGACCATGCGAACGGATATTAACAAATTCAATCTTGTTTATGGTACAGGAATCTGTAAAAAAGACATAGCTGCTGCCTCCAAAGGTGCTATTCATTGATACATCCCGGAAAATAATCTCATCAATATTACTGTTTGCGCGGACGCTGAAAGGGTTACCTTCCAAATCAAGCTGAGCCAGATCGGTAATAAAGTCGTATCCGCTCATTACGGTAATTGAACCGGTAATTTCCGTGGAGGTTGGAAATCTATAAGTCCGCCCCCGCTTGAGAAGTACTATACTGCCTGACGGCACTTTGGAAATGGTATCATACAGTACGGTATCACCCTGTGATACGGAATCATATAGCTGAATGGATCTCAAATCAATAATATTCCCTTGGATAGATGCCTGTGTTGTTACAGTTCCTTTGCCTCTCATAGTTTCACCACTGTATAAAAACACCGAATATTCGGTACTCCCTTTTAAGCCGTCAACCAGTTTAACACCGTTTTTGTTTTCGTCATCGTTTACCTCTAATACAGAAATAAGTGAATCGGATTCTGCAAGCTTTACAATTACTTTGCTGAGTGGCAATCCCCTGACATCCCATTTGGCTTTAAACGCGAAGTCCAGAATTTCGTTTGATGTCGGTTTTACAAAAATAGACAGAGTTGTAGCTTCAAATTCAAAATATTCCGAATTTATTAAAGGATCGGAATGAATGGCTCTTACCCTGATAAAATAATCCTGCGCAGCCAGCAGGTCAGTAAACTTTATATATGCATAGCTCGTGTTTTCGTAAATAATATTAACGGTATCGGGATCAATTGTTATGGTTTTATCGATGGTTTGAAAGATGGAATCCCTGCTGATTTCGGCCTGGTAGTATTTTGCCCCTTCAATTGATTTCCAATATACAATCAGGGCATTGTCAATAGAATTATCGACATTGGCTATTGGTCTGAAAAGACGTGGTGCAACCAAATCTTCATCCTCTTTTTTGCATGAAAATTGCATTAATAAACCAATAATGCATAATAATAACAATATGTTTCTAATATAATATGTTTTCATATTAAATATTTTAAAAATTTAAAATGTAAATCTTTATATAAATAATAACCAGTCAGGTTAAAATCCTGCAAAATCATATCCACCATTTTTAAGTGCTCCGTTACTATTAATAATAACTGCCTGGGGAAGAGGATAAATATACCTTACGGGTTCAATTCCTGCATCATCAGTATATCCCCGCCAGTTTGTAGTAATTCTTGAATCGGGAACACCTGCAACAACCAGGGCTTTTAACCAGTCTTTAAGGGTATATCCGGCAGGGGTGTTGGTTAGCCGTGAATACTTCCCGACAATATCAATGGTTTTTGTTGTCGAGTCGATCTTATAATATATTCTGTCAGGCAAATTAACATAAGTGCCGGATCCTGCATTCGCATCTATCCCCATCTGGATTAATGTTGTGCGGGTATAGGCAATTTTCTCTCCCAGTTTGTTCCATCGCATAAGGTCAGCTTTCCGTATCATTTCACCGCCAAATTCCCATGCCCTTTCATTCACAAGAGCCTCAAAAAAGGTTTCTTTTGATGCGGAAATGCTGTCTACGTAATCATCTACTTTTGTATCCCAATATTCTTGTGCGTATGCTCTTCGTCTTACCGTACGCAAGGCGTCTTTGGCTGACGCAGTAGGGCCGTTATTGAGTTCATTTTCCGTTTCGGCGTACATCAGCAATACATCGGCATACCTCATAACAGGCCAGTTGATGCCATCGCCCTGGGTGGCGTCATATCCAAATGTATAATTGGAAAATACTTTACTCCATTTGCCTATTTGAATACCGGTATTACCAATAATATTAGTCGGTACTTCATAAAAATTGTCGTTCCAATAGTGAAAATAGCAGGTAACCGGAAGCCTTGCATCGAGCGTATCGAAAGAATAAACATAAGAAGGTGTCAGGGAAATTACGCCCCCGCCTTTGCCATATTCATGCGCCTTTGTGGTTGTGCCGGAATTCACGGTGACACCCACAAGATATCCGACCTGGCCTTCTTTTGAACTGTAAGCAATTTCGAATATCATATCATCATTATTTACAACAGTGTGTTTGCATTGATTGAGAAACACAGTTTTAAAATCAAGGTTCAACTTATGGGTACCCGATTGGATCAATTTATCACAATAGGTATTGGCAATCCTATAATAATCCAAAAAGTCATCGTTCCTTACCATTTTTAGTTCCGCTTGTCCGTTATATCCAATGGGACGTAAAGAATATCCACCGCGCATCAGCGACAACCTTGCAATCATAGCCTGTGCGAACTCTCTGCTGGCATACTCAACACCAAATTGTAATTCGTTTGCCCATTTCATATCTGGTTCTATCAGAATCAAATCGTTAATAAGGTCTGAAAGTATGGTATCGCGATCGGTCTTCGGCAAATAAAAATTATCCCCCGCCTTTGTTCGTGTCCTTGAATAAGGAACATCGCCCCAATTCCTGACCACCTCTAAATACCAGTATGCCCGCAAAGTATATGCTTCCCCCAGCAATTGAAGCATATCCGGGTCTTTATCGGAGTATAACTGACTTCCCAAAATACCATCAATGGCAGCATTGGCCCTGTCGATTGCTAAATAGGCCGCTTTCCAGGGACCTTCCATGTACTGGTTTGTTTCTTTAATATCGTACGCCCATAAATCCCGGCGACCGTTATCGTATGCCCCACTAACCTGACCAAACTCAATATCGGTATTCATATTAAAATAAAACACAAATCTGTTTGCTTCTGCCGTAAAGGGCTGATATATGGAATTGACAAAATTCCTGGCCTGTTCAGGGTTGGTGAAAATATAATCAAGGTCATTAACCGATAGGGAATCAACCTCAAGGTATTTATCGCAGGAAGCCATAAATACGGCTAATATCATTAGAATATAAAATCTTACTTTTTTCATAATCTTATAAATTAAATGTTAAAAGTTAATATTTAAGCCCAGCGAGAAAGACCTGTTTTGCGGATAAGCTGAGTCATCCAGATTAGGAGTAGCTATGTCACTTGGCCTAGTATTTACCTCCGGATCAAAGCCTCTGTATTTTGTCCATAACCAGGCATTCTGAATTGTAAAGTATATTCTGCACCGCTCCAAATTTATTTTTGTAGTCAGGTTTTGTGGCAAAGTATACCCAAGCGTAACAGTGCTCAATCTTAAATACGAGCCATCTTCGATGGCATCGGAATGGGTGATCAAAACAGACTCACCGGCTGAAAATGGAGACCAGACAATAGCGTTATTATTTAGCTCGCCAAGTTCATCGAGGTCGGTGACAAGTTCGCCGTTATCATTGATGTATTTAAAACGATTCTGGGAGTTCATCCTGTCAAGCATGTTTCCCCAAATTTCGCGGCCTGTATTGGTAAATTGTATCTGAGAGGTATTGTAAACATCAAAACCATATTTCCAGGTAAAATACATGTTAAAATCGAAACCCTTATACTCTGAGCTGATCCCGAATCCACCATAATGCTTGGGACTGGCATGCCCGATTATTTTTCTATCGCTCAAATCAACAATGCCATTGGTATCCAGATCACGTAATTTTAGGGATCCTGGTCTCGTATTTGTTAATTCGCTGGAAGGTACACCATCCTTTAATACATATTTTCCTGTAGCTTCATTATAACTTTCGAAATCATCTACTGTATAAAAACCATCAGTCACCCAGCCGTACATCAACCCCATTTCTGATCCGACAGCAATTCTGTAATCGTCCTGGCCCTTTACGTCTCCACTCCATCCGGAAGAAAACGGTATTTCATCACGATCGCTGAGTTTATCAATGACAAACTTCTCGAAACCTATGTTAAAAGATGCGGAAATCATGAAATTATGTGTTCTAACAAACGTATTATTCAGTGTTATTTCCAATCCTTTGATAGTGGTAGAACCAATGTTTTCTATCATTTTGGTATAACCTGTATTTGGAGGCAGGTCAATCTCAAGTAAAAGGTCTTTGCTTTTGTTATTATATAGCTCGAAGGTGCCAACAAGTTTGTTGTTAAACAAACTGAATTCTGTTGCAATATTCTGGGTGATTTTTGTCTCCCACTGTAATTCAGGATTTGCAAGAAAACCAGAACTTCCTTCATAAAAAGGCTGCGGAACATCTCCAAATCCGGGATTATTATCTGAGCCAAGTATATAAACCGGTCTCCAAATGTCGTCATCTATATTGTTGTTACCGGACATTCCGATACCTGCCCTCAATTTAAGGTCATTAACAAATGACAGGTTTTTCATGAACGGTTCGTTCGAAATACGCCAGGCAAAGGAACTTGCCGGAAAATAACCCCACTGATTTCCGGGTGCAAATTTGCTTGATCCGTCGGCCCTGAAGGTTACATTAAAAATATACCTTTCCAATAAAATAATATTAGCCCGCCCAAGAAAAGAGGAAAGTCTGTTGGGGGAGTATTCTCTTGTACTGTTGGTTACTACTTCTCCTAATCCCATATTGGCAAATAACCTTTCAGGTTCAATTTCTTTGGGATACTTAAGTGCCAATAATTCATGAATGTTTGAAGACTTATTTAAAATCTCCTGACCTGCCATAAAACTAAGTTTAAAAACAGGATTGTCAATATCATAGGTGAGGATATTTGCTACCCTGTAATCACTGTTTATGATATTTGTTAATTTTCCCATGGGCAAATTAAATCCTTGTTTAGCCGATGCGCCTGTTTTCGACCCATAAAACCTTTTCTCATTTTGATTCGTATATCCAGCCCCAATTTCCGACCTGAAAGTTAAACCCTTTACTAAATGCCAGTTAATAGCTGCATTCAGATCAAAACGCTTCTTTAATTTTTTCTTATAGTCATCATTTATTTTTTCATCAGGAGGTATGAGGCTTTGTCTGAATTGCTCATATTCATCACCGGTTTCTTCGGGGCCAATTAAAATATTATCTACTAACCCGGAAACTGGTCTGGCAGTGACAACATCCCTAATTTTTAAATCTGAACCTCCTGATGTACCCGCCCCGTCTGTTGTTTCATCGGAATACCGGGTATTCAGTTCCAAACGTAAATTCTTTGTAATTTCATGGTTCAGCTTAAAATTCAGGTTGGTTCTTTTATATTTTGAATTAATTAATAAACCATCATCATTGTTGTGAGATATACTTAAATAAACACGTGTATTATCCGTACCACCGGATATACTCAGGTTATGAGATTGCGAATATTGGGGAATCCCATACATTTTCTCCTGCCAATCGGTACCTTTCTGGTATTTATACAATTCCAGGTCGTCATAAGCCCCGAAAAGATTTTGAAAATCCTCTGGAGTTGTTCTGCCTCCTACCTGGGCATATTCGTATCGCATCAACACATATTCATACGGGGACAAAACCTCCATACTTCTTTCAAGGGGAAACCTCCTTTGCTGTACATAGCCGTTATACGATACTTTGGTTTTCCCTGATTTTGCCCCTTTGGTGGTGATAAGTATCACCCCGTATGCCCCACGTGCGCCGTAAATGGCTGTTGAAGATGCATCTTTTAAAATCGTGAAAGTTTCGATATCCATAGGGGAAATATCTTTGATACTACTGACTGGGAATCCGTCAACTACCAGCAAAGGTGAGTTGTCCTGGGTTAATGATCCCCCTCCGCGGATTTTCATAATTACTTCAGCATCAGGGGCTCCGTCCGATGTTGTGATTTGTAGACCTGCAATCCGACCGGTCAATGCCTGGGCGACATTAGATACCGGTATATCCTTAATTTCTTTGCTGCTTAATGTCGAAATCGATCCGGACAAGTCAGCTTTCCTGGCGCTTCCATAACCGATTACCACAACCTCCTCCAAAGATTTTATATCCGGGATTAAGGAAATATCTATCCGAGTCTTTCCTTCAACAGATACATTCTCGGAATTATAACCCATAAAAGAAAATACGATATTAGCATCAGCAGATGGGATGGTGATCTCGTATTTACCATCGAAGTCCGTTATAGCCCCATCTGTTGTGCCAACCACCAATACATTTACACCCGGAAGCGTTTCATTTGTGATTCCGTCGGTTACAACACCTGTGACTTTAAAACCTTGAGCAAAAAGTTCCGGAAGTAAAAAAAACGAAATGATAAACAAAATACCTACTCTGACTGACAGTAATCCAGGTATTTTCCAGATTCGGGAATTTAATCTTGTCATAATAGCTTTTTTTAATTTGGTTCAAGTTAATATCATTAGTAATGACTGTATTTGTTTGGTTCTAAAATAAAGTATTGCTTCACTTTATTCCTGTTTAATCGTTGAAAAAGTAACCATCCTGTATCACCGTGCCAGAAAAAGGGATCGCCATTTTCATGCTGTAAATAGTGATCGTTTTCTGAAACTTTAAGGTTTCCGTTTATTCAAGGAGACTGACCAGTTACAATGTTTGTAAATTTTATTAGTACGATTAAAAAAAAAGTTTCCACATATCTTAATAATTTTATAATAGCAATTATTGTGCAATATATAAATTTTTTTCATGAAACGACTAAAAATCATGACTTCAATTAATAAATTTTTTTTGCCGGCAACCATCCCGGAAGGTGCCACTAAACTGATTGTCCCCGACAAAGACAATAATAATCAGGATGAACCTTTTAAAATGTCCTCATGTTACTTTTTTATCTGAAAAGGTAACTTAACACTAAAAACTATGTTTCTACCAGGCTCATAATACCCTGTTTCTTTAAGCGTTGAAAGGTGACTGATGTATTTTTTGTCAAACAGGTTGCTGACCGAAAGCTGCCAGGTAATTGAATTGTTTTTAAAGTTGAGAATACCCCCGGTGGATAGAGAGAGGAGGGTGTAACTGTCTGTTTTCTCCTCTTCAGGAGCCGGTCTTGTCTGGTTGCAGGTTGTGATTGACTGAAGGCTGACAAAAGGTTCATGCAACAGCCCTTTCTTTCCCCCTTTCAGTCGTATTTCGAATGAAAAACGGTTGGCTGGGATATATGGCAGAAAACTACCCTCTTGTTTTTTCCCAATAACAGATGAGAATGTTCCTTCGAGATGAAGCCATTTAAATTGCCGGGGGTGCAGATGAATGCCTGCTTCCCCGCCAAACAGTTCAGCATTGGCCTGCTGATACTTATATACCGGATGGCCTGAAACTGCAGTGTCACCTGTGGGGGAGATAAAAATATAATCATTGATATTATTGAAAAAACCGGCAAAATCCAATGTAAGATTACTAATGTGGTAATGAAGACTCAGGTCGGCTTCGCTGGCAAACTGCGGTTTTAAAGAATTGTCCCCGATCTCATATCTCAATTCATGTAAGCCGCTTGAAGTAAGTTCGGCCAGGTTGGGTGTTCGGTAAGCAAGGGCGTAATTACCTCTTAGCAGCAAATGGTCTGTGAGCGTGAAAACCAATCCGCCTGAACCGCTTAGGTTGCCATAGTTTTTATTCACTGCATCCCTGAATTCTTCTGAAGCAGGTTCGCCAACAGCTTTGGTTTCAATATTTTTAAGGTCATACCTCATTCCTGCCTGCACCCTTAACCTGTTAAAGAATAACTGCCTGTACAAACCAAAAAAGCCTATGTTTCCTGTAATGGCATCGGGCAGAATGATTTCTTCGGCATTTAATACATTCAGGTTTTCCTGGTATAAGCCCTGTATACCGATGATATAATCTGAATTTTTGCCTGACGGAAGGTATAATTTTGTTTCTCCGGTGAGTGTTGACAGTTTCATTGCGACTTCTGTAACATTTTCTCCGGTGAAGTGAATGAGTTGAACCGACTGGAACGATGCATTCAGCTCAGTTTTATACCGGTTCAGGAAGATTTTGTTTTGTGACGAGATAAGATGGTTATTAAACTGCTGGTACCATATTTCATTTTTTCTGCCCCGTGAATCAATTAGTTCTGCAGCATCTTCTTCTGCCAGCCCTATGTATTGTTGGGTATAGTCATAGTAAATTCTGAATATTCCTTTGCTGTTGGTATAACCTGCGTACGACTTCACCGATGTTTCATTAAACCTTGTGTTGGGGGCATATGAACCTCCCCCCTGAATAAAATCTGCATGGGTATTGTTACCTGCCCGAAGCCCGCCGAAAAACTTTTTCGATGAGCCGTTTATCCCAATGTCGTTTGAAATGCCCATACTGTTTGTAAAATATTTCAGGTTATAATCTCCTGATATTTTACCCGCCGGAACAGGCCTTTCCCGAATAAAATTAATTACCCCGCCAATGGCATCCGAACCGTACAGCAAAGAGGCTGGCCCTTTGATTACTTCAACATTGCCAATTCCATATTCGCTCACACCCAGCGGATGATGATCAGAATACTGGTAGTTCTCATTTCTGATGCCGTTATTCAGTACCAGTACATTATCCATTGACAAGCCCCTGATAACCGGTTTTGAAATACCATTGCCCTTTGAAATCATTGCAACGCCCTGTAACTTTGTTACTGCTTCCATAAGGTTTGGTGTAACAGAAGTATTAAGCGAATTCAATTTCAGAACATCTAATTTTACAGTGTGTTCATGCTGGGTTGAGTTATAACCTCCGGTTACCACAATTTCTTCCGATTCAATTGGTGTTTCAACCATAGTAACATCCAGAACTGTTGTGGCTGAGTCTGGTTTAAACGTTCTTATCTCTTGTGAATAACCTACGTATGAAAACTGAATTTTTAAACTGCTCTTTGGAAGATTATCAAGTGCATATCTTCCGTCAATATCCGTAACTGTCCCTTTGTTTAGTTCGTTTATGAAAATATTTGCACCGGTAAGCGGCTGCCCGCTCTGATCGGTTATTTTGCCTGATATTATATTTTGGGCTTTCGTTTTTGAAGTTAAAATAAACAGGAATATAATGACTATAATAGAATATTTCATGACACAGATTTTTCAGATGAAACGCAATGGTGCAGCATACGGTGAAGTGTATTGAAAACCAAAGCTATGCTAATATCCGGCAGCAAGAAAACAGTTATTCGTATGGTAGGCCTCCTCATTATTAAAGGTATTTGTGCAAAATTAGCAATATTGTTGATTTGATACCGGCAAAATTATTTACCTGCAATAGCTTTCATTTATCGGTATTTTTTGCCTCTTTACCGAAATAATCTTTTAATAAGTTCCTTTCATCACTACTTTTATTTCAAAACTTAATAACTGTAACTATGGAAAATCATGTTTGTCCTGTATGGGTAGGATATTTTCTGGCCAGTCCGTTGCGTAAACTAGCCCATGATCCCGAAAAAATTCTGGGGCCTTATATTGCACCCGGAATGAGTGTAATAGATTATGGCTGTGCCATGGGGTATTTCAGTATACCAATGGCCAAAATGGTTGGTGACAAAGGTCGGGTATACTGTTTTGATATTCAGGAAAGAATGCTGATGAAGCTTGAGAAACGCGCTAAAAGAGCAGGTGTTGAACACATTGTGCAGCCGGTTTTAATAAACAGTAATGGCAATACTGAAGGCGGTAATAAAAGTTTTGCTGATTTTGCCTTATTATTTGCTGTGGTGCACGAAGTTCCTGATACTCAACTTTTGTTTACAAACCTCAGTACAATGATGAAAACCGGAAGTACAGTGCTAATAGCAGAACCAAAAGGTCATGTTGGTATTGACGATTTTGCAAAAACAACAATGATTGCTGAAAATGCAGGTTTTGAACGAATGAAGTCATTGAATATTAATAGCAGTCATGCCACATTGTTTAAGAAATCTGAATGATGCTTAATTCGTGAAACTCGAATTTCAATTCTAAGGATCTGTAAAACTGGTTTAATTCTGAAATAATTATTGTAGATTGCTTAACCTATAATAATAGAATAAATCTGAAACACAATTGTTTTAATGAATGTAAATAGTTGTTTTGATTCTTAGCATGGTGAACAAAACATAGGATACTTTAGTTATTTAATAGAAAACAGTATCATGGCAGAAAAAAAAGATCTCGATTTTACCTATACCAC
>JAWOHT010000219.1:0-30563 GCA_046485045.1 Bacteroidales bacterium | reverse complement strand
ATAGTCCCCTTCCTTAAGTCGTTGCAGAAGTAATGTTTCATTAATTTGCATAGGTAGTAAGGGTTGTCAACAGGTACAGCAATATAAACCAAATGTAAAGTATTCTGAGATGTTCTACAAATTATAATTTAAAGGGAATATTTTAAAAGAACCGAATCATTATCCATCCGGCTCTTTTGATAAATCCAACTTTATGGTCTGTTGTTGTTTATTGTCTGAAAGTAACCTTCATATTATCTGATAAGCTTTGCTGACTTAAACAGTATATTCACCATTAGCCTCCGGCTGATATATTACATTATTTATTTTAACTTTCTTTTCACCAGCAGGCACTTCAAAAGCAATAATGTCACCTTTCTTATAACCCAGCAAAGCACTTCCCAACGGTGATAATACCGAGATATATCCTTTCCTGAAATCCGCATCCTGAGGATAAACCAGCTTAAGTGTCATCAATTTATTTGTATCCATGTCTGTTACCTCAATTATGGAATTCATGGTTATGAACTCAGGGGTAATTTCTTTCGAGTCAACTCTTTTTGCCCTTTTAATCTCAGTCCCAAGCATATCAATATTTCTGAATTCAACATTTTTTTGATCTTTAACCGAATTAATCAGGTTACACAACCTTACATAATCCAGTTCCGTAATTAAAATTTCCCCTTTCATGACTCATTGATTTAAATGAAAACCTGATACTATAAAAACAAGGGATATTATCAGCATATCCTTCATTTCTTAGTTTCAGGAATTGCAAATCGTTTTGATTTTACAGATAAAAGAGCTTTTCCTTTTCTGGTTGAAATATTACTTTTTCAATCTTTACTCTTGTATAACCCTTTCCATCATAGTAGCATATAAAGGATTTTTCCTCGCTTCCCAGACAGGCAACTCCAAGAGGACTATAAACAGAAATATCACCGGGCTCACTGACATCTTCAGGAAAAACAATCTTTATGGTCTGTTGTTGTTTATTGTCTGAAAGTAACCTTATCTGAGAATTCATGGTTACAATATTTTCGGGAATGTTTTCAGACAAACTCTTTTTACTGTTGGACAGCAACAGGTACAGATGGTGCAAAACATCAGGCAAAACATTGATATTGCCTATGTCGTTCTTGATATGTTCCAGTATCCTGTTGGAATCGCTGATGGTTATCATTTTATTTTCCCAGTTAACCGCAGCTTCCTCGAATGCTAAATGATGTCTGTTCATAAAATAATGGATTTAATATTCCAATTTTTTACTTTTATCAAATATTTTAGCTTTTCTTAATTACCAGGCATAAAATATATAAATCGAATACGATTTAAATAATATCGTATCCGATATAAAGTTAAGTAATTTTATTTAATTTCACACAAATTATTTCAATGAATAAAACATATGATTTAATTAAGCAGGTAATTGATTTACTCGACATGTACGAGTCTGAAGGTGAGCAGACTAACCTGCTTGGGTTTGCAGAATGGATGGTGACCAGGTTAAAATCTGAACCTATCCTCAATACAAAAATTGCAAAAAAAGAGATTTCTGTTGAACAATCTGAACAACTGTTATATTTAAAACAACTTGATGACAAGACACGGTTTCTTGAGTATATTTCACGGATATCAAGACTTCAGGAGTTTTACACCCGTAAATTTTTATCGGACCAGCCTCTGAACAGCCGTCTTGAATACCTTTTTCTCTTCACTGTAAACAGGATGAAGATGGCAAGAAAAACCGATCTGATAAACATTCACCTGGTGGAATACACAACAGGTATGGATACCATAAGAAGACTCACTAACAATAACCTGCTTGAAGAAAGACAAGACGATTCAGACAGAAGGGCAAAACTGCTTGTGATAACCGAATACGGGAAAGAGATTGCAGCAAAAGCAGAAAAAAAGATCAATGATGAACGAAACATGTTCCTGGCATGCATAAGCAGCAACAAGTGGAAAAAAACATTGCCCGTACTGGAGCTGATCAATGATTTTCACAGTAATATTTATATCCATCACAATGACAAGCCGGATGCCGAGCTGCTTAACCTGATGGATTCTTTGAAACATTTATATAAATAGTGCGAATCAGTGGTTGAATAACGATGATCACGGCATATATTCCAGCGGTGCATCGGGGCCAACAGGTATGCCAAATATCATCCACACTATCAATAATACAGTCCATACAATAAAAAAGCAGATGGAGTAAGGCAGCATTGTGGCAATAATAGTGCCTATGCCGGCCTTTCTGTCATATTTATGGATAAAAGCAACAATAAGTGCAAAGTATGACATCATGGGCGAAATTATATTTGTTATACTATCACCAATACGGTAAACTACCTGCGTAATTTCAGGCGATATGCCGATTAACATAAACATGGGTATAAAAACCGGCGCCATCAAAGTCCACTTGGCAGAGGCGCTACCCATAAACAGGTTTATTATTGCAGTCAGAATTATAAAGCCAATCATAAGGGGTATCTTCCCAAATCCTGAATTATTAAGAATATTAGCGCCTTCTATGGCAAATATCAATCCCAGGTTTGTCCATCGGAAATAGGCCACAAACTGTGCAGCAAAAAAGACAAGAACTATATATACCCCGAGGGTTTCCATCGATTTTCCCATGCCGTTCACAACATCGCTATCACTTTTCAGCGTCTTTGCTCCTATACCATAAGCTATTCCCGTTATGGCCGAAGCAATAAAGAGTAAAGACACTATACCCGTCATAAATGGAGAATGCAGCAGGCTGCCGGTTTCCCTGTCGCGCAGAAATCCGTTAGATGGTATGGTTCCCCATAATATCAATATGGTAACTGCAAGTGCAGCAAAAAAAGCAAATTTAAGTCCCCGCTTTTCCAAATGAGTCAGGCGGCTCAGCATTTCAGGCTTTTCATCGCCCGTGTATTTTCCAAGCCTGGGGATTACAATTTTTTCGGTTACCCAGGTACCTGTAATGGCAATAAAAAAAGTAGAAACAAACATAAAGTAATAATTACATGCAGGGTTAACCAGATAATCGGGATCAATAATCATTGCCGCCTCCTGGGACAAGCCTGCCAGTAAAGGGTCTATTGTGCCCAGCAATAAATTTGCACTGTAACCGCCACTTACCCCGGCAAAGGCTGCAGCCATTCCGGCAACAGGGTGTCTGCCTATAGAAAGGAATATAATCGCACCAAGCGGTATCAATAAGACATAACCTACCTCGCTGGCTGTATTCGATAGTATGCCCGAGAAAACTATTACAAAAGTAAGTATCTTTTTAGGCGCCGATAATATCAGAAGACGAAGTAAGGTTCCTATAAATCCGCTCCTTTCTGCAATGCCAATACCAAGCATCGCCACCAGCACCACACCCAGGGGAGCAAAACCGGTAAAATTGACTACCATATTGGTAATTATCAGATGAATACCTTCAATGGTAAGCAGGTTGACAGGTTCGATAATTTCCCCTGTTGCCGGGTTAATAGATTGAATATGAAACAACGAGGCTACGCCCGAAAGTAGAAGTACCAAAAGTGCAAAAATGGCAAACAGTGTAGCCGGGTGTGGCAGGGCGTTCCCCACTTTTTCAATCATTCCCAGCATCCTGTTAAACAATCCTGCTTTCGTTTTCTTCATAATCGATCATTTAATTGAAAATTACCAAGGAATATGGAAATAAAAGTGCAAGCTTTTTATCCTGACGAAAATAACTTTTTTCATTTAAAAAATACAATCAGTCAAAACCTTTTAACCCGAATTATTCATCCGTTATCATTCAATTAATTGCATTAACAGGTTTTCAATCTCATCTTCAGTGATGAACACAAATTCCTTTTACGGATAAATATAAATTATTAGGTTTAGTTTTTATTCTGTTCTTTCATCAACATATACATTTATCCTTTCCCAAAACTTAGGTTCCAATACAATTATATCATCACTGGTATATGGGATATTGTCTGCTCCTGCATAAATCTGAATTATATCATCATTTATAAATTCTATGGTAGAAACATAGGTTTTAACTTCGTCTTCAAGTGGTGGCGACATTATCCACTGAGTATATTTTGAACTTCTAACATGTGGATATGCTGGCACCGCAAGAAAGGAATCCTTAGAAATATAGGTGCTGTCGCTCAGTCCAAATACAAAATTAATTGTACTTCCGAGCTCAGCTAACTCACTAACAATTTGATTTAATGGGGTTAGTGTGGTTGTTAAAATTCTTCCATTTTTTTTAGATAGTTCTGAAGGATAGTTAAACTGATTTAGTGTAACATGAGTATATTCCACTGGAAGTTCCAAAGAAAGACTCAAACCCATATCTATCCACAACATTTTGAATGTTACAGGATTTCTAAAGAAACCACCTTGCCCATCGGGATTTGTCATCATATCTCCATTTAATTCTGGCACAACGGAAATTGTTGAATTATTAGAAAAATCAGCATATACAGGATCCTCTCCAAAATATGATTGTCTCATAACTAACGTCATTTTTGAAGAAAAATCATCGTTTTCAGCATGAAAACGCACTACACTTAATTCTCCTACAAAACTGACAGGTGTTAGAGAAGTTATAAAATCTCCAAATTGAACATATTTCAATTCTTGCGATGACTTCATTGATTTAACATTTTTAGTAGTCAATTTCCCGGAGGTGCATTTGATTTCTTGCTTTACGTTACCATACTTTTCTTTCTTGCAACTTACAAAAAGAATAATACCAACAAAAAGAATAAATAGAGTTTTCATATTGTTGATTATTTATCGGTTTCAAAAATTAAACCTAAACATTTGTATAAATAAACTTATTTCCTGATAAGCTTGAATACAAATGTATCCTTATCAGTTTCTACCTTAAGTATATACATACCCCTTTTATGCTCTGTAATATCAAGTCTTACAGATGATTCCTGCACCCTTACCTGCTTAAGCTCCCGCCCGGATATGTCGAAGAGGTAAATCTTTTGAATAACATCTTTAACACCCGATTCGATCATAACATAATCTTCTGCCGGATTTGGAAACAGTCTCACATTACCGGTCTGCAATGTTTCATCAATCGCGCTGATACCCGAATAATTAGTCAATGCCTTTGAGATCAGGTTTCCTTCAATATCGTATGTAAAATCCAGTTTATAAACCGATTCAAAATGCTCTGATTTCAGCCGTCCCTCTTTATCGTAGGAATAATTGATAACCTGCTGTGAATAACCGCTTAAGCCATATGCCAAAAAACCGAGTGTTATAATAATTGATTTCATATATTGCTGTTTTTAAAGTTCACATGAAAATGTTTGCTGGTTGTTGAATTCACCAAATATTCCCTTCCCTGAAAATTTCGAAGGATCATTGTACTTGGTTTTCTCTTTAAGGTATTCGGCTGCAGCCTCCATAGAATTGTTAAAAGGTACAAACTGCCAGGCAGCTTTCCCGTACTCTTTTTTTGAAAGGTGATCGGCAGCTTTGATATATGTTATTGGATTTCCTAAGGCATCGGGAAGAAGGTCTGACACCGGATGATCGGAGAATTCTTTTAAGGTATTGGAGATGGCAGTTTTGGCAATATTCCATTCACTGACCCGATCGGGTATATCATCGGCAAAAGGATTTGCACTACCTCCCGCCGTTCCATAATCATTGTCTGAAGAAGGATCAAGGCCCTGGGTGTTTACAGTGCCTTCCTGCTCGGTTAGTCCAAGGGGATCAATACCTGCTATCGGATTATTTGAAGCATATAAATATGGATTCGTGCCTGTGATAATACCAAGCGGATCGCGCTGCAGGTATCTTCCGGTCTGCGCGCTGTATACTCTGGCGCCGGTAAGCGTATAATTATCATCTAACCTGATTGCCCCAAATGCACCAAGAAATGTAAACCTGTTGGTTGCCTGCTCTTCTTTTCCTATCAATACCCCATGTGCATTGTAAGCATATGCATTCTTAATGGCGCCAGCCTGATCTGTGATTGCAAGCGTGTTTCCGTTGCGGCTGTAATGATAGAAATATACCTGTCCGTTGGCCTTCTGGCCTGCAATTATCCTTTTACCCCTGTATATGTAAAGTATTGACAAATTGCCGGTATCATCGGTCTCAAACAGCAGCCTTCCTTTATGGTCGTAAAAGAGGTTTGATGTTATTCCATTGGTTACTATTTTACGCGGGTAACGCATTGCATCGTTTGTAATCTTAACCGAAGCCATTCCGGTATTTATTTTTGTGAGCATATTATCATGAGAATAAGCTGCAGACATAACATAAGCCCCTTTATCAACAAAAGCAGTGAAATTTCCGTCTGCATCGTGCGGAAATAATAACTGGCTGAAAAATGACTGGTCAATCTGATTTAATTTATTGGAAGAGATGTTCGTAATTTTTGGGGGTATTATGCTGATTGCAGGAAGAATTTTTGTACTCAGACCCGCAATTACACCATCTTCAATAACCACGGTTTCTCCGGCAAAAACAGTATCTGAAGCGTAATGGTTTACTCCTGTCAGGGTATTGTCTTTATTATAACTGTACAAAGTATTCAGCAAATTACTGCGTGTTTCGGAAAGTAAATTCCCTGAAGGACCGTATTCAAAATCAACCGACGAGGTGCCCCACCCAATATTCACAATTCTGTTCATTTTGTCGGGTGTATTTGACACAACCACACCATTCGGATAGGTCATCTTAATAATGTTTCCGTTAGGATCGTGTTCAAAATCAACCGTTAATTCACCGGGATAGGTAATTTTTGTTACAAAACCAAGGGCATTTCTTGTATATTGGGTTAAACCGGATGAATCGGAATAAGAGATCATTTTTCCGGCATTGTTATAATTGTATGCAGCAAAAGTGTTTCCATTCAGTTTTTTCTCTGTAACCCTTCCTTTTGAATCATAAACCAGGCTGGTTTTCTGGTTTCGTGCATTGGTGAATGATGTCAGCCGGCCGTCTGAATTATACTCAAATGTATTCTTCTTACCGGCAGCATCGGTGATGGCTTTAAGATCACCTTTGTCTGAATAGGATAATCCGGTCTGGTTGCCAAGCTTGTCGGTAACCCTTACAGGCTGACCGCCCTGATTGTATTCGTACTTTATGGTACCTTCCTCATCGCTTACAGCGGTTAAAAGTCCACGGGCATTGTAAGCAAGGTTTTTCTTCGAACCGTGAACCGTAGTGAATCCTGCAATAAATCCTGATTCATTATAATGCACCGGGAAAGAAACACCTTCGGCAGTAGTTTTTTCAAGCACCCTGTTAGTGAGGTCTCGCACTACCGTAACCGCATTTCCGTTTTCGTCTGTAATACCGGTCTGGCTGCAGCAATCGTAATGATACGTTTTTTTGCCTCCATCAGGGAAAACAACCTCATTCAGTCTGCCGTTTTCATCATAATTAACAGTGTATGTATTCCCGTTAAAATCGGTTTTTCCGGTGGGTATCATACCATCCGGGCTAAAGTGATAATACATCGTATGATCAAGGGGGTTGGTGTATGAAACAAGGTTTCCGTGCGAATCTCTGCCAAATCCGTGTGTATTTCCCTGGGCATCGTTTATCAATGATAGCTCACCATTTTCATCGTAGGTGAAGGTTGTAATATTTCCATCAGATAATTTAATGGTAAGCAACTGGTTTTTATTGTTGTATGTATATGAACAGATGGTATCTCCCTTTGCATCCAGTTCAAATATTACTTTACGGTTACTGTTATATCCGTACCGGGTAATATGTCCGTACCTGTCGCGTTTTGACAGGATGTTATTTTCGGAATCGTAGGTAAATGTCAGGTACGAGCCGTCATACCAAATAATTGAATCGGGTTTACCTGCGGATGTATAAAAAATCTTTTTCACTTCTCCTGCCGTATTGGTGATCGAACTTACCATACCATTGGTTATCTTGTAGCTGAATGTTTTATTGCCCGGATAAGTGACATTTGTAATACGACTTGAAGAATCAATCAGTGTGGAAAAATATTCTGTTTTTCTGCCTTCAGGATCAAATACGGTGGCGACAGTGCCCATGCTGTCTAAAGCATGGTTATAGTCAAACTGTGTGGTTTTGCCGGCAATATCAGCTATTATAATATTTCTCAGGTTATCATAAGTGTATTGTGACTCCACGCCATTTAAATCGGTAGATGAAACAAGCATGTTCCTGCTGTTATAGCTGAAAACCGCAGACCTGCCATCGGGGAGGATCATGGAGTCGCACAGGTTATTTGAGTATTTAAGTAAAAATTCCCTTCCGGCGCCATCTGTAATCGTAACCGGATGATATTGGGCATTGTGTGCAATTGTAAGCTTTTTACCATAATTATCTTCCACAGAGCTTAAAACAAACCTGTTGCCTCCGGCAGTAGCGAAATTCAGATATTCAAAATCAAGTCCTTTCTCTACCTGCCACGAAGAACCGTTCCAATGCAGGGTATATTTTTCATTATTCAAACAGGGTAAAGAAAACGAAGAAGCGCCTGTGACCACCGGTTTATTATCAGAAAAAACAAAAACTGCCCCGCTGCCGGTTGTTAAAACCACCGAGCTGTCGTTTTGCAGAAGGTGACTTTCATATTCAAACTTCCAGTGTTTGCCGAAAATCCCTACAGAGCTGTCTGAAGAGTGTGTGTAATTCATTGCAAATTTTACTTCGGGGCCAATTCCTTTCTTTCTGAAAATCATATCCCTGACAAAAAGTTTCAGATTTGCCAGGTTCATTGACCACAATGGCATGCCCATGTAACTGCAGACACCCGGCTGGCTGTTGGCAAACGGATTGGAAGACATACCTTCTTCAAGGTAATCATTGAGAAAATCAGCCAATACATCATTTGTTAATTCATCAGCATCTATTCCCATGGCCTCCAATAATTCTTCAAGCGCATCAGCACCAAACACTTCCAAAAGATTTTCCATTTCCTCCGGAGAGATTGGGTATTCAGGCGCTTTCTCCTTCTCTACTTTAATAACATGGTTAATGGCTTCGGAAAGGCTTCTGCGGCCAAAACCGGTTGTAAAGCCGGCATACACATAGTTTCCTGATATGACGATAGAGCTCCCGAAAACACTTTGAAATTCTGTTAACGGCACAGAAAACTGAAACCATTTTTTCCCACCATCAATTGAATAGTAAATCCACTGTCCTGCATCTCCGTTTATAGCAAACATATATGGTTCACGGTATGCCCGAATATTCGGGCTAGGTATCCCGTTTGTTGCCTCTTTCCATTTATCATATTGAGTATCATAAAAATAAGCCTTATAGTCTTGATTTATCCAACTGGTCCCGTTGAATTTATACCATTTATAATTGTAACGTACCGAGAATCCATCAGACAGAACTGACAGCGGTGCAGAATATGTTTCTTCCACCGGAAATCCTTCCATATTTTTAGTCCATGTAGTGCCTCCGTCATCAGAATAGTGAAAGCCTGCAGCGTTTAAAAATGCCCCGATTCTTTTTCCATAAACACGCAGGTTGATGGCCGGCACATTTCCGTTCCAGTTAACATCGCCGGCCTCAACCGGCAGTGGATACCATGTCTTACCGGTATCCAGTGACCTGTAAAGTGGACTTTCAACCGCTGAACTTTTGCTGACAAACATCAGTATAGCAGTATCATTCAGAAGCATATCTATGGCGCTGCCGGGATAGTACCAGGTAAGCTTTTGCCAGGTTTTTGCCGAATCGGATGATAAATAAAAACCCAGAATTCCCTTATAGATAGCGCTTACCAGTATCCTGTCTTTGTGAACCCTGATAAGGAATGCAGCGGTAAAATCAGGTACCGTATCCCAGGTATGCCCATTATTTTTTGAGCTAAGAAATATATTGCCTGTACCTGTACCATGGTATTCTATTCCAAACCATGTATCTCCCATTACTTCAATATTTATCATTTTAGGATTCGGGCTTATCATTTCCCAGTCAGCCTTCAGATTAAATGAATTTACCAAAAGCATCAAAAGAATAAATACCGGAAATTTTCTTACAATTTTCATTCTTAAATAATTTAAAATATTCTTTTTAAATATATCAGGCTTTAATCAATATATCAGGCTTTAACCAATATCATATAATATGGTCAGGTTTTTAGGATTGGTGGTGTATCTGTTACGTCTGATACTTAATAAAGTTATGAAAAACTTATTGAATTATTATTCAGGATGTCTTTTTTTTCATCCCCACTATCAAAGCGGCAATGAGAAGCAGCGTGAGTGCAACACTAACCACAATGGCCCATTTGTTTAGTACTTTTGAGGTGGCAGTCATTTCAAAATCATCTGCATAGAAGTCTTTTAATGCGATATTCCAGGTACAATTTTCGCCTTCGGTCTCATGAGCGTTGGACTTTATTACAATACCAGGTAAACTTGTTTTATGATGGTATTTATACCAGATGTTCATGTTCAGAAAAGCAAGTTTTTTTGTAAAAGACTGCAATTCGCTGCTTTCGGAAAGCTGAATCTTACTGTCAGCAACATTTAAAAAATGTGCCGTTTTGGTAAATATTTTATTTGCCATCTTACGAATATTTTCATCACTGTCCTCAAAATCGAGATTATCTTTTAGGTTCAGGCTGTCATACAGCATATTTTTATTTTCTTCTAAAGACGGGTAGGCTGTGTGGTTGATTCTTTCGAAATACTTTGCCAGTGCCAGGTAATAATCTTCGAATACATTTTTTGACTGCCACTCTTCAAATCTTTTTTCGATGTCTTTCTCAAGAATTTCAGCCCTTGCACTGTCTTCACGAGATAATACGAGGGTGGTATCGGCTATTATGATAGGTTCGAATATGTTTTTTTTCGGATTATACCTGTAATCCTCATCCTCTGAAAAAGAGAAAGCAATCTCCTCTTTTGTCAGATAACTTTCTGTTTCTGCATAATCATAAGGAAAGTATTGTTTGTAAGTCTCCTTGTATTCAAAAAATGTGTGAAACCACCTGAATTTTCTTTTCACAGAGGTTTCTATCCTGATTTTGTTATATATGTCCGAATCAATTTCCAAAGCCTTGTTTAACGCCTTGTAGTTGATGAATGTTTTTTTGGCAGCGTAATTATATACACTATCAGGTTTTGATTTTGCGCTGTCAGCAAGCTCCCACCATGTTTTAATTTCCCAGGTTGAATCAGCAGGAAGAACCATGGAGGAATTTTCCTGTATCATATTATAATCTCCTGAAACTTTAAATGTTCGTTCAATCCTGCCATTTCGGTGAATACGGGTGGTTATGTCATATTCAAGGCATGAATTCATTAATAAAATGAGTAACATACTTTTCACAAAAATTTTATTTGTTTTCATGGGGGCGTTTTTTAAAGTTTAATCGGTAATTCATTATTGATAATGTTAGAAAGAAATAGTTTTTTCTGCTGCTTATCTGTAATATTTTGAATATCGTATGAGTATGCGCAAATCTGTACTGAGTACAATTCAATTTCGCGAGGAGACAGGTTTTTCGTAAATGCAAGCGCACCTTTTCTGAAGGGTATTTCTTCATCACTAAAAATCTCGGTAAGAATTATTCTGGTTTCTTCGATACATGAGGCATTTAAAGTTTGACGGACATCATTTTGTGATTGATTTATTTGATTGCCGACGCTCAATCTTACAAGAGAATGGTTGATATAATGTCTCTGGTAAGCGAACAAGGCAACCTGAAGGATTATGAGCACCGAAGCTGCCACTTTTATGGCTGGTGTTCTCAGGAAAATGACTGAACCATGAAAATGATTTTTTTTGGTATGCACGATTTTTTCCATAATATCGTCTGTAAACCTTTCTTGATTTTTAAGTTGTGGTCCGGAAATACATAGTTCGTCCAATTCACAGGCAAATTCGCTTATCTCTTCTGCAAGCATTCTGCACCTGTAACAATTTTTTAAATGTGCTGCCAGCCTTGATTTTTCGGTTTCCGACAATTCCCCTTCCCTGAAAAGGTAAAGGTATTTTTTTGCTGTATTACAGTTCATCTTATTATCCTCCCGATTTTAGCTGCATTATAAAATTTCTCCCTGATGAACATTCTTGCAAGGTAAAGATTGGTTTTTACCGCGCCATCCGACATATTCAGAACTTCAGAAACCTCTTTTACAGAGAGGCCCTGAAGATCTCTCAGGATGAATACAAGTCTTTGTTTTGTGGTAAGTCCCCTCGAAAGTCTCCTGATCTGTTTAATGATTTCAAAGTTTTCTGAGCTGTGAGCGTTGTATTCTGGTTGCTCAGTGAGGTTGATACCCATTTCAGTTGCATTGTGAATTGAAACATGGTTTCTCCTCTTGATTGATTTAAGCTTGTCATAACATAGGTTTGTAACGATTTTATACATCCAAGTGGTAAAAAGAATTTCTTTTCTGTAACTGCCGATATGGCGCCAGATTTTTATAAAGGTTTCCTGTACAACATCTTTGGTGTTTTCTTCATCAAGTAATATTTTAAATGCCAGGTTATACGCATATTGCTGGTACATCGTCACAAGTTGTTTAAAAGCAGCCCGGTCTTTATTTATACAACTGGAGATCATAACATCGTCAGGTTGAACATATTTTATGGTGCTTTTAAGCATTTATTCGTGCATTCATGAAATAATCATTGATGATACGATGGCAAAACTAAAAGGTCAAATTATAGAGCAGGGTATCATTTATCTTCCGAAATTATAAAAAAGCATTGTTTCATTATGAGAGAGAGGCAAAATAGTTATTTTTGTCATCTTACATGAAAAACGAAAGGGGTAAAACCGTTTCTTATACAAATATAATAAAATGATAAATGCTTTAAAAAATGTGCTGTTTGCAATTATACCCGATAGTTTCCTGTTCCGGTTAAAAAAAATTCACTACCTCCGCAAAATCAGAAGAACAAAAGCGGAAGACGAAGATGACCTGTGCATGGTTAGAAATATAATTTGCAGTGGGGATGAGGCTTTGGATATTGGAGCAAATATAGGTGTATACACAAGGTTTTTGTCACAGTTTGCAGGGCCTGGTGGAAAGGTTTATTCATTTGAGCCGGTTCCGGAAACATTTGCTTTTCTAGAGAACAATGTCAGGAAGCTTAAGCTGAAAAATGTCCGGCTTTTAAATATGGCGGTTTCAGATGCTACTGGTATGGTGAAAATGGAAGTTCCCCGCTACGAGAAGGCAGGCGATAATTTCTATGAAGCAAGGATTGTGACCATACCCTCAGGAAATCTTAAATCTTATGATGTAGAATGCAGCACACTTGACAACCTTTATTCCGGTTATGGTTTTCGCCCTTCATTCATTAAATGCGATGTTGAAGGTTTTGAATGGAATGTTTTTAAATGTTCAGGGAAGCTTTTAAATGAGTGCCGGCCGGCATTGCTGGTTGAAATTAATCACGACTTAAGCCGGCCGGATACCCGGACGAATGAACTACTGAAGTTTCTTAAACAATCGGGTTATGAAACATATATTAAACAGGAGAAGCAGCTTAAGGCCTGGCAGGGTGAAAAAAGGGTGAATTATTATTTTTTGTTGAAAGAGCATTTATCGAATTTAAAAGCTAAAGATCTGATAGAAGAATGAAGATAGTTGTTAATGCCCGGCTATTGATAAAGAACAAGCTAAGTGGATTGGGCTGGTTTGCATATCATACATTAAAAAGAATTGTTAAGTCTCACCCCGAACATCAATTTGTTTTTCTGTTTGACAGGAATTTCGACACGGAATTCATTTTTGGCCCGAATGTTATTCCTGAGGTAGTTTTCCCGCCAACCAGACATCCCCTTTTATGGTACCTCTGGTTTGAACATGCCATTGTAACAAAAGTGAAGCGCCATAATCCGGCATTATTTTTTTCACCCGATGGTTATTTGTCTACCAGGCTTCAGACTATTCCTTCCCTGCCTGTTATCCACGATATTAATTTTCATCACGATAAACGAAGTGTCCCATTGTCCGATGGGTTATTCTGGCGTTATTTTTTTCCGAAATACGTGAACATCGCTGACAGGATATTAACGGTATCGCAATTTTCAAAAAACGATATTGCAGCATATTACAATATTTCCGGAGATAAGATTGATGTAGTCTATAATGGTGCCGATGAAGGTTTTGTTCCACTCAATTTTGATGAAAAAAGCCAGATAAAAAAGAAATATTCCCAGGGAGAAGACTATTTTATTTATGTAGGTGTATTGGTACCAAGAAAGAATATTTGTCGTATGATTCAGGCGTTTGACCTTTTCAGAAAAACAACAGATCATAAACATAAGTTGATGATAGTAGGAGATAAGCTGTTTTTTACCCCTGAAATGAAGCTGGTATTTGAGAGTGCTGAATTTAAAAAAGACATCATCTTTACCGGCAGGCTTGATCAAGAAGAGTTGGTGAAAGTTGTGGGTGCCGCTTTCTCATTAATCCTGGTTTCAACATTCGAGGGTTTTGGAATTCCCGTAATTGAGGCAATGTATTCCGAAATTCCTGTAATTACATCCAATTTTTCTTCATTGCCTGAGATAGCCGGTGACGCAGCAGTTTTTGCCGACCCTTATTCTGTAAATTCAATTAAGGATGCCATGCTGCAAATTGCTGCTGATGAGAGATTGAGATTAAAACTGATTGAAAAAGGGAAGATGCAAAGAAGACTGTTTAACTGGGATTATACTGCAGAAGGTATCTGGACGAGCATGCAAAAGATCACCAACATATAACAAAATATGGATTATAAGTAAATTTGATAAAGAAAAAAATTACTATTGTATTAATGCTTTAAGCTGAGTTAACTTTACAAAAATTTTTACCTGATAATGGATGTTGAACAATTTTTTACTCTTCTGGTAAAAGAGACAAAAGAGAATACCAAGCTTCAGAACCTTTACAGATTTGCCATTGACGAAAATAATTTCCTTTTCAGAAAAGCATATTATTGTCAGAGGCTTGGATATATCAAAAATCATATTCACGACAAAAATTCTTTAATCTGGGACTGTGGATGTGGTTATGGTACCACCGGTATTTTTCTCGCACTCAATGGTTTTAATGTGTATGGTACTACAGTTGAATATTTCTACGAACACATTCCCAAACGATTTGATTACTGGAAGCAGTATGGCGATATCAGCGGTTTTACAGTAGACTATCAGAATATTTTTGACCCTCCTTTTCATCAAAACAAGTTCGACTTTGTAATTACCCAGGATGTATTGCACCACCTCGAGCCCAACCACGAAGCGCTCGAGATCATCAGGAATTCGATGAAGGATGATGGCAAACTGGTTGTTTGTGAAGAAAACGGGAACAACATTATTAATAATTTTAAGCTCTTTATGAGGAGAGGGAATAAAAAGATTATTGATATTTATGATGAAAAACTCAATAAAACCATCAAACTGGGCAATGAAAACATTCAGGGTCTTTCCTCCTGGAAATCAAAGTTTAATAAGGCGGGGATGAAGATTGATGACGACACGATAGAATACATCCGATTGTTCCCTCCCTTCTGGTTTTCTGAACAAAACTACCGCAAGGTTCTGGAAAAGGAAAACCGTATCTGGAGAAAGAACCGCCTGGCTAAGGAATATTTCTTTTTTGGTATTAACTATACCGTCTGTAAGACCTGATTGCCTGTTGGTTATTGTAAAAATTCCGGTGCAGCTTGAAAATGGCCCCGATAAAATGTATTTTTGCAGCAATTGTGTAACGTTTAAAATTAATCATGGCTTTAAAATGCGGAATTATTGGCATTGCCAATGTCGGTAAAACAACTCTCTTTAACTGTATGTCTTCCACCAAGGGCGAAACCAGCAGTTATGCCTTCAGTTCGGGCAAGTCAAATATGGGGGTGGTAATTGTTCCCGATCCACGGCTCAAAGAGCTTGAAAAACTCGAGCCAACCGAAAAGCTGGTCCCTGCCACGGTAGAGATTGTGGATATCCCCGGATTGTCCAGGGGCTCCAATAAAGGCGAGGGGGTAGGGAATAAGTTCCTGGGCGACATACGAAATACCGATGCCCTTATACATATACTGCGCTGTTTCGATAATGCCGATTTGCCGCATATTGACGGTTCTGTTAACCCTGTAAGAGATATCGAAACAGTTGACCTCGAACTCCAGGTCAAAGACCTTGAATCGGTTGAGAAAAAGTTGCAAAAGGTGGGTAAAGCTGCCAAAGTGGGCGACAAAGATGCCAAAAAAGCTGCAGAGGCGCTGGAGAAAGTTAAGGAACATCTCGAGAATTTCCAGAACCTGCGCGACCTCGGGCTCGATGACGAAGAAAAAAAACATATTGAAGACATATTTCTCCTTACTGTCAAGCCTGTGCTATATGTTTGCAATGTTGACGATACCTCGGCCATAAACGGCAATGCTTATACCGAAAGTGTGGCAGGCTTCCTGCAAGGGAAGAAAGCCGAATTACTGATTATTGCCGGCAGGCTCGAAGAAGAAATAGCTGAACTTGAAGACGAAGCCGACAGGATGGTTTTTCTCCAGGATGCAGGCCTTGCCGAACCCGGTGTGAACAAAGTTGTCAGGTCTGCATATGCATTGCTGAACCTTATCTCTTTCTTTACGGTAGGGCCAAAAGAAATCAGGGCATGGACCATCAAAAAGGGCATGAATGCACAGCAGGCTTCGGGCGCTATCCACAGCGACCTTGAGCGGGGCTTCATCCGTGCAGAGGTAATGAAGTACAACGATTTTATCACCCTGGGTTCTGAGCATAAAGTGAAAGAAGCCGGAAAATTTCATGTGGAAGGTAAAAACTATATCGTGGATGATGGCGATATCCTTCATATCAGGTTCAATGTCTGATTGCCCAAAGGGTGAGGAACATCTTTTCTGCGTGTTAGAAAATTAATTGCCATGCTGTTGAAAAACCTGGCCCTCATTGGTTATTTGTTTTTCCTGTGCTTTATGCCGCGTTCTTTTGCACAGGTCATTCCCCGGCACCCCCATGCCTTTGAGGTTTTGGAAAAGCGTGGCGAAGTGTTTTTCTCATTTGTTCGTCCACCTTCTTGTTCAATTAATTGGTTGTCTGATAATTTGTCCATTGACAGGGTAGTGGGCGATACCGTTTTTGCTTATGCCAACAGGCAGGAGTTTGAAGAATTCCTTAAGCTAAAAACAAGGTATGAGCTGCATACCCCTGTATCGCTGCTTGAGAGAAAGTACCAGCCTTTTAAAACCACAAAAGATGATAGGTGGCATTCCTATCCGTCATACAGCCAATACATCGCCATGATGAAAAACTTTGAGTCGCTTCACCCGGATATCTGCCGTATTGTTGATATTGGCATGAGCATTGGCGGAAAAAAAATCATGGCGGTAAAGATTTCAGACAACGTACAAGATGAAGAGACAGAACCGCGTGTTTTTTATTCCTCTACCATCCACGGCGATGAGCCTTCAGGTTTTGTACTTATGCTGAGGTTAATAGATCACCTTCTTGGCAACTACCACGCAGATGGGCAAATATCATTTTTGATCAATAATGCTGAGGTTTATATCAATCCGCTTGCAAATCCCGACGGGCTTTATTTTTTGGGCGACACATCGGTTTTTGGTGCAAAAAGAAACAATCTCAACAACATTGACCTCAACCGCGATTTTCCCGATGCCGAAAATGGCAGCAAAGAGTTTATGCAGCCCGAAACTCAATGTATGATTGATTTTATGTCAGAAAAAAAATTCGTTCTTTCGGCCAATTTTCATGGTGGGGCCGAAGTAATAAATTACCCGTGGGACAGGTGGTCGCGAAGGCATACAGATAATGACTGGTACATACGTATCTCCCGCGAATATGCAGATACTGTTCATAAGTCGGCTAAGGATGGGTACATGACAGACTTTGATAATGGTATAACCAACGGTTACGCATGGTACCAGGTAGCTCACGGCAGACAGGATTTTGTGAATTTTTACCTCCGGGGCAGGGAGGTTACCATTGAACTTTCGACAGAAAAGATACCCGAAGAGGCCGAACTGCAGAAACTCTGGGATTATAACAAAAATTCACTTGTCAATTACCTCATGAACTGCTTCACCGGCATCAGGGGTACAGTGCGGGGTTCGTATAATGGGAATCCCTTGCGGGCAGCTATTGTAATAGATAATTACGATCGCGATAACTCTCAGGTATATTCAGACACTGTAACAGGAATTTTTTACCGGTTGCTTTCCAGGGGTAATTATCCCCTGACGGTAAGTTCTGTCGGCTATCATCCCCGGCAGCTTGAAATAAAAGTACCTGAATCTGGTTTTGCCGAAGTCAATATTGGCCTTGTACCATCTGGGCCGGAAATTATTCCCTTTCCGAACCCTTTTTCAGCTAACCTTACAATATATTTTTCAGAAGATTTGTATGATGAGGCAGATATTGTCTTGCGCGATTTAACAGGAAGGGTTTTTATTGACAGAAAAATCAGCCTCTCTGGTACCGGAAGTATTGAAATAAACATGCCCGGCCTTGGAGATGGTATTTATCTTTTAAGTTTCACATCCGGAAGTATGTCAAAAACAATAAAAGTAATAAGAGTCCCGCTTCTTTGAGGATATTAACATTTTGAAAATTCCGTTCACAATAAATTATACAGCAAACAGGTTATATTTGCAGTTTTTAAATTGTTGACATTAATTAAAAATGAATAGATGAGGATTAAGAAATTTTTACCGCTTATTGGTTTATTATCTTTATGTTTATTTACTAATTCCCGTGCACAGAATCACCAGCAGATTCCTTCAGAGCAGCCAAGGCTTGTTGTAGGAATAATTGTTAGCCAGATGCGGTTCGACTACCTTCACAGGTATTGGAACAAACTTGATGAAAAAGGCATTAAACGAATGATAGAGAGAGGGACAAATTGTAAAAACACCAGTTTCAATTTTCTCTTTTCGCAAGAAGGGGTAGGGCATGCAACCATTGCCACGGGAACAACTCCCTCAAATCATGGTATCGTTGCAAAGGAGTGGTACCTTAACCTTCAGGATAAGATTACAGGGAACACTGAGGATAATTCCCGCAAAACCATTGGAGGCGATTTTGAGGCTGGCAAACATTCTCCGCTCAACCTTATGTCAACCACTTTTTCAGATGAGCTCAGGCTCTCGAATAATTTTAAATCAAAGGTAATCAGTATATCGCTCGATGCCAGTCCTGCTGTACTTGCAGGGGGGCATACTGCCAATACCGCTTACTGGTTTGATACTGAAACGGGCAATTTCGTAACCAGTTCTTTTTATGCCGATTCGTTGCCGCTGTGGGTTAAGACATTCAACGCCAAAAGGCTTGCAGATATTTATCTTGAAAAGGAATGGAATACTTTATATCCTGTTGCCGAATATACCGAAAGTCTTCCTGACCAAAACAAATACGAAACAGGATTTAAAGGAAAGACGGTTTTTCCTTATAATCTGCTTGAACTATCGGGTAATTCAAAGAAAAAGAAAAACTATGAGATTCTTGGCAAGACACCTTTTGGTAATAACCTGCTGAAAGATTTTGCGCTAAACGCGATCATAGATGAAGAGCTTGGTAAAGATGCAATTACCGATGTATTAATGGTTTCTTTTACTTCGCTTGAATATATCGGCAACCTGTTTGGCCCCAACTCGGTAGAAGTCCAAGATGCGGTGTTAAGGCTCGACCGGGAGATCGCCCATTTTCTCGATTTTATTGATCAACAGGTTGGAAAAGAAAATGCCCTGGTGTTTTTCACTGCCGATCATGGTGTAGCCCAGGTGCCAACATACCTTAACGATATGAAAATTCCTGTGGGGTATTTTAATTACAGCGGCGCTGTTTCGTTGCTCAAAAGCGCATTGAACAATGTTTACGGCAAGGGCGATTGGGTAAAAGCCTACCATTCACAGCAAATATATCTTAACAGGATATTGATTGAAGATTCAAAACTACCGCTCGATCAGTTTCAGAATTATGTTGCACAGTTTATGCTCCAGTTTTCGGGGGTTGCCAATACCATTTCTTCTGCTACATTACAGACAACCAATTTTACAAGCGGTATTTTTTTAAAAATGCAGAACAGCTACAACCAGAAAAACTCCGGCGACGTAATTGTCAACCTCAAGCCCGGATGGGTTGAGAAAACCCAGGGAACAACCAATCATAATTCAAGCTATGCTTACGATACAAGGGTGCCCCTGATTTGGTACGGATGGAAGGCCGGCAGAAAAAGCATTACCAGGCCGGTGGATATTATTGACATTGCACCCACCATATGCAATTACCTCAATATTACTTATCCCAATGCCTGCACCGGGAAACCAATTGATGAACTTGCTGAATAAATAGCTGTTTTTGAGTTGAAAAGGTATTAAAAGTATGAAGGAGGTTTCTGTCGCAGAGACCTCCTTCATGTACAGATTAAACAAAACTACTAACTAAACCAACTTGGGCAAAACCGTCAAACCAAATTTGTATTTTTTATATCTTTTGTTTGTTGCTTTCTGTTTACTGTTACGGCAACCGGTGGAGATAGTTCAGATTATTAGACCAAGAGGACAATTCAATTGACCAAATAATAAAATCCTTCAATAAAAAAAATATTATCCTCCATACCGGTGCTTTTTACCAATTTTCATTATTTTTAATATTCAAAAATTGTACCATATTGCAAAATGCGTTATTCAAATTTTAACCTTAAGACAATATTCGCGTTAACTGTTGCATACTTATCTGTGCAGGGAACTTTCTCACAAGAAAGGTATTGGGTATTTTTCAAAGACAAAAAAGGCTGCAGCCTCGACCCGTACGCTTATTTCGACCCCAAAGCCATTGAACGGAGATCGAAATCTGGTATCCCGCTCGTTTCAGAAACCGATTTGCCATTAAACAGCAGTTATATAAATGCAGTTGAAAAAACCTGCGGAAAGATATTATCCGCGAGTCGTTGGATGAATGCTGTTTCTGTGAATATTGGAAGAGATAAGGTAAGTCTTTTGAAAAGAATGGATTTTGTAGGTGAAATACGCCCCGTTGCAAGGTACGGGCAGAATACCCTTTGCACTCACCGTCAACAGGAATTGCATGGTGCTAATCTTGAACTGCTTCAAAAACAGGTAGAACGGATGGGGGCCTCCCTCTTTGATCAAAACCAAACCGATGGCAGGGGCATAAGGATAGCAGTGTTTGACGGGGGGTTCCCCGGGGTGGATACCCATCCCTGTTTTGCTCACCTGAGAACCGATGGCCGGATTATTAAAACGTACGATTTTGTAAGGAACAAAGAAAATGTTTATTCGGCGAATGCGCATGGCACAATGGTATTGAGCTGTATTGCCGGAATATACAATAACCGGAGGATGGGGCTTGCAACCGGCGCAGAGTTTTTACTCGCGCGGACAGAACAAAGCAGTGAGCCCTTTTCTGAAGAAGAGAACTGGCTTGCTGCAATGGAATGGGCAGATAAAAACGGGGCCGACATTATCAACAGTTCGCTGGGCTATACATACCACAGGTATTTTCCTGTCCAGATGGACGGTAAGACCAGCCTGGTGGTGAAAGCTGCCGGAATTGCAGCGAAAAAGGGAATTTTGGTAATCAACGCTATGGGCAACGATGGCGACTCGAAATGGGAATACCTCGGTACACCAGCCGACGCGGACAGTGTTATTTCGGTTGGCGGAATTAATCCGGATACCGATTACCATATCTCATTCAGTTCTTTCGGCCCTACAGCCGATATGCGCAGAAAACCAAATGTATCGGCTTATGGTGAAGTTATAGCTGCTAAAAAACCTGGCGCCGGCAAGGTGCAGGGAACATCTTTTTCAACCCCGCTGGTGACAGGCTTTGCCGCATGTGCCATGCAAATAAATCCTGATTTGGATAACATGCATATATTCAGACTTATCGAACAATCAGGCCACCTGTACCCTTATTACGACTACGCACATGGATACGGTATACCGCAGGCGCAGTTTTTTTTCAAAGACACCGTTACTGTACAGGAAAATATTTATTTCGAACATGCTGATAGTTCAATCATGGTAAAAATTCCAGAGAATGTTGATCTGGAGGGTGATTCCCTATCGCATTTGCTTTTTTATCATATCGAAAATGAAACCGGGGCGCTGGATAAATATGCCGTGATACAGGTAAATCAGCGTAATATACTCGATTTGCCGGTAACCGGGGCTTTAAGAAATAAAACCCTGAGGGTACACTTCAGGGGAACAACCATTGAACATAAATTTATTTCGGAATGAAGTACTTATTTTCACTATTTCTGGTATGGTCCATCCATCTGTCGCTTTTCTCACAAAAGATACTGCTGGAGAAAGATATCAGCCATGCATATAAAAATCTAAAGGGGCCGAATACAAAATCCTTTGGACAGGTTTACTTTGGCTATGGCCTGATTATTGACCCGTCACAGGGGTCGGCAACTGAGATAAAAATGCCCAATTCCTGGCTGGGTACCATTGGTTATCGTCATAAGTATAAGGTTTCAGGTTTCTACTCTTTTGGCTTTGAAGCAGGCATGCGGTTAAGCCAGTATCATATCAAACAAACAGATGCCAAAGTTTTCCCCAATGCCATTAATCACGATAAAGAGAAGATTAGGCTCTGCAGTGGCAGCATCGGGTTGTATAACCGGTTTAATTTTGGCCGCAGGGGCAATATCATCGGAAAATTTATTGATCTTGGAGGTTATGCAGCTTATAATTATAATACGGTTCATTATACCAAAGACGATATTTCGGGCGATGCGACACCCGGGGCCGATGTTTACGCGAAAAAGAGGGTTACAAAAAATTCGGGGCTTGATTATATTGAGCCTTTTGATTTTGGCTTGTATGGCAGGGCAGGTATTAACAAATTTGCAATTAGGGCAAATTTCAGGCTTACCGACCTGTTCAAAGCAGGTTATCACTGGGCAGAACTACCGGCGTTAACTATAGGAGTTGAATTGAGTATCTAAAATTGGAATAATCGGGTGGAGGTATCAGGCAAAATTCAGAAGATTGGATACACGGCTCATCTCTGCCAGAAGATCGGGGTTGTTTTCAATGGCTGTTCCTACAACCACCATATCTGCGCCAGATAAGTATGCTTCTCTTACATCTTCGGGGTTTTTGATCCCTCCTCCTACGATGAGCGGAACCGAAATATTGTTTTTTACCGCGGCGATCATACCTGCAGGCACCCTTTTCCTGGCCCCGCTGCCAGCTTCAAGATATATAAGACGGTTGCCGAGCATTTCTCCTGCAATGGCTGTTGCCGTAGCAATGTCGGTTTTATCGGGTGGAATGGGTTTTGAATTGCTGATATATTCAACCGATGACCTGTTTTCATCAGACACAAGTATATATCCGGTGGGGATAACTTCAATGTTTCTCTTTTTTAAGAACGGCGCCGCCAGCACGTGGTTACCGATGAGGTAATCGGGGTTTCTGCCCGAGATAAGCGAAAGCAGCAAAATGGCATCAGCTTTATCGGTAAGTTGCAGCAGGTTGCCCGGGAAAAGTATCACCGGTACATTGGTCAATTCTTTTAATTGCAGTACGGTCTGGTCGATGCGCCCCGATACCAGGCTCCCCCCGATAAATATAAAGTCAACCGCAGATTCTTGCATCAACCCGGCCAGGTTTTTTACCGAGGCTTCATCGTGCTTATCAGGGTCAATAAGCAAGACAAATTTTTTTGCCTTGGTGTTAAGTATCATTTTATAAATAGGTTCTTTCATTTTGTAGTGTATACAATAATATAATTATCAAATTTAAAATAATGGAGCTTAAATTTGTCATCCCAGAAGATATTGTGCACATATCCTGTAAGAACACCGTTATCCTGAGGTTCAAAGGGTTCTATCGTAAGATGGGTTTTAAAATTGATGCCCTGTTTGTCGCATATTTTATAAAGCGCCTCTTTTGCGCACCAGTAAATATAAAGTTGAGTCCTTCTCAGCGCTTCATCTGTTGTAATCGCTTCATTCTCATTAATAAACTTGTTTGCTATTTTATTAATCCTTTGCGACATGTATTCCAGGTCAATGCCTACCTTCCTTTTTTTGCTCAGCAGAATAGAACTCAGGTTATGCGAGTGCGAGATGCTTATCTGATAGGTGTTTCCCTGGATAAATGGTTTATTGTTGTCATTATAAATAATCATAAGGTCTTTTTCTGCAAGCTCCCTTAACAGCACCCTTACGCTCAGCCATTCTATTTTTCTGGGCTCGTTGCCGAAACTGTTCATTATTTCAAGTTCTTCGGGCTGAAGGGTAACTTTAGATATCAGTTCGTCAAAGGTCTCGGTGATATTCCATATTCCCAAAAGGCAATCTTCTTCAATATATTGCTTTATTAATAGCGGCATTTTGCAAATATAGGTTGGTTAGTATGGAAATCTTGCTATTCCCAGTAAAAAGTTTCTATTAAATGTTCGATATCGGTTTGGAAGAATGATATCACCGGCGCCAGTGAATCTTTGTTGGGCATGGCATCAAAATACAATGCGCCGCTCAGGAACCGCTTTGAACTGTCTGTGAGATAAAAATTTACCGATGAAGCGGTATTCCCTTTAATATCGTATATCATACCGTAAACCTTTTTTTCAGGGTAGGCAACAGTCAGTTCCACAATATCATCGGCCTTGATGATATGCTTGTATGCCATTGTTCTGATGTCTTCTGTAAGCGACATAAGGTTTTTGTCAACTTCTTTGTAAGTGATGTAGATTTTGCTTTTTGATCCCGGAAATTCAATGTTTATCCAGCATGGTTCGGTGCCCTGGCCGGCATAATTAACCACACGGCCATAAACCGGGTATTCGAACCTGTAATTGCAATTACTGATATATCGGGTATACTTTTTTTCGGGAAAATCAATCCTGAAATAACCGCGCGGCCTTGGAGCAGCGGGCTCCTGCCGGCAAGCAGTAATAAAAATGACAGCGATGACAATATATAGCCAGTGCAGGCAGCGCCTTTTTTTGTTATTCTGCATGTTCTTTTTTCTTTAAATCGTTTACTGTTACCTGAATTTTTTTGATTCTTCTGGTATCAACAGCTATCACATTAAATTCAAAGTTTTTATACTTAACATTGTCGTTCTTCTTGGGTATCTCACCCTTCATTTCAAGAATCAACCCCGCGAGGGTATCAGCATCCCCTCTTATCTGTTCGAAAATATCATCTTCGAGGTCAAAGACTTTGTAAAAATCATTCAGCAGAATCTTGCCTTCGAATATATATTTATTGGTGTCAATCTGTATAAAAAAGGGAGAAATTTCATCGGTTTCGTCGGTGATCTCCCCTACGATCTCCTCCAGGATATCTTCGAGGGCAATTATTCCCGATGTGCCGCCATACTCGTCAATAACAATGGCAAGGTGTATTTTGTTTGTCTGGAACTCTTTGAGCAGGTCGTCTATTTTTTTGGTTTCGGGCACAAAATAGGGCGGCCTTACAAGCGACTGCCAGTTGAAGCTCTCTGATTTATGCAGGTGCGTGAGCAGGTCTTTGATATAAAGGATCCCCTTAATGTTGTCGAAATTTTTTTCGTAAACTGGTATCCTTGAATAGCCCGAATCTACAATTACGGCGATAAGGTCTTTAAATTTTGTGTTAATATCTACGCCCAGCATATCAACACGTGTGGTCATAATTTCATGCACATTAATGTTCACGAATTTTACAATACCCTTCAGTATGCTTGTATCACTTTCTGTTGAATGTTCGGCAAGATCAAGCACATTTGACAGTTCGTCTATCGAATGGTTCATTTTTGAAAATGAAACCTTTTTTTTGATTACCGAAGTAAATGAGATAAGTAAATAGCCCAAAGGCCGGAAAACCCGTTCGGCAACCATGAGGGGGCCTGCCATAAACCTGACAAATCTTACAGTTACATGGGTTGCATAGATTTTTGGTAAGATTTCACCGAAAAACAAGATGAGAAAGGTAATTACCCCTACCTGTAGAATAATGCCCAGGGCCGGATGGTTCGAAAAATCAAACAGTGCGTTGGTGATAAAGACAGAAATAATTACAATGGCAATATTTACAAAATTTTTCGCTACCAGAATGGCAGCGAGCAACCGGTCAGGTACTTCTATAAGTTTAATGATTGACCTGGTGCGTTTAAGGGGCGATTTCCGAAGTTTTTCAATATCGTTTGGGTTGAGTGCAAAAAATGCTACCTCCGAGCCAGATATCAGGGCCGAACAGATTAAAAGCAAAATGACTGCAACAATGGCAATAGCTACCTCGGTTGAATATCCTGTCACGGGTATTCCCGAAATTGCCAAAATGCCCTGGTGGTATGATTCAGCGTCTGTTTCCAAAATAAGTATATCTACAGCACAAACCGGTTAAAACGGGAGGTCATCTGTTCCGTTCATTTCAGGGCTGATGCTTTCGACTGGTGCATCGGGGCTGTCTGAAAAACTCGCAGATTCCTTGGTCTTGGGCGTATCGGACGGAGCGGAGTTGTCATCTTGTCTTCTGCCCAGCAGTTGCATTATATCTCCTACAATTTCGGTCATGTATTTTTTATTACCGTCTTTGTCATCGTAAGACCTCGTGCGGATTTTTCCCTCGATATAAAGCTGGGTTCCTTTTTTAACATATTTCTCGGCGATTTCGGCCAGTCCCCGCCAGAGCACAATATTGTGCCATTCGGTGGTGGTTACTTTTTCCCCGTTTTTGTTTTTGTATACTTCGCTGGTGGCCATACTGAAAGTGCATCTTGGCGTACCGTTGTCTATGTAGCGCACTTCAGGGTCTTTACCAACATTACCAACTAAAATAACTTTGTTTACTGACATGATTAACAGGTTTAATTTTGAGGTAAAAATATGAAAAAAAATTGAGATGACAATTGCCTGTTGAAAAACTCATTGGTATATTAACAGACAAACAGCTATTGGGACTATTGTCAGTTACAAGAATAAAAAAACCGCATGGCGGCATGCGGTTTTAGTTGTTTGTTGAAAAATCAATTATTTCTGAATCTTCACATTGATTGTGATTGTACCATTGGTAGTGGCAGTTAGAGCGGCAACTTTAAATGCACCCTTTTTCCCGCCAACAGTTATAAACTCTACCACTTTGTTTACTGAAACATCTGTAACTTTAGAGGCAGTTAACCCGGAAATACCAGTTAATTCAGTATCATCATCTATAGCATCAAATTCAGCAGAAGTCATGGAACTTAGGGCAAATTTTGTAGCATTATTAACTGACCATCCCTGTGTCCAATCAAAGCTACTGGTTCCGACACCATTAACTGATTCATCATTGGGTGCAGCAAATGTGGCTTTATTTGTACTACCATAATAATATAGCATATCAATTGAAGCGGCAGCATTTTTTGCAGCATCTCCACTTATTTTATATACTGTTCCTGCATCGGCATCAAGTGCACTTCCATATTGAGTATTAAACTGAGCACCAATTAATACAGCAGAAAATGAATTTATCTCCTCACCTGAAACAGCTCCTACAGTAACATCAATAGATTTTGAACTGGTAAGGTTTTCTTTGTCGGTGGCCTGGATTTTAATTTTACACGATTCGGTAAGCCCGGTTATCGTCACTCGAAATGTGTATGTAAGATTGTCATCGGTGGTAATGGCGCCACCTGAAAAAGAGGTAATGGCAGAGCCAACTTGCTGTTCGTCATTGTCGGTTACAACAAACAGTTTTACCTCTTTGAGCTTGCCTTCGGCAATAATTTCACCTGTTAAAGTTACCGAGCCGCCTATAGCAGCTACAGGCGATGCATTATCAATGGTAATCGAAGGGCCTGAAGTTTCTTCTTCTGTACATGATGAGAAAAAAGCCATGCCAATTGCTGCTAATCCTATTAAATACAAGTTGATTTTTTTCATAATACTACAATTTTGTTATTAATTTACTATTTAATTTTATTTCAGTTTAAACGTCATCCTAACAATAATGTTATAGAATAGTTTAAATTTAATGATAAAATTCTTCTTTTGCAAAGATTGTGCCAGATAGTTTTAAAAGATATACACAATGTATTTTTCAATCAATCCTTGCAGCTTAACTTAATGACATTGCGCTTGCGCCAGATAGGGGGTGAATTTCTATATGAATAACTAATCATTAAAGAAGGTCCTTCGCTATTGCTGCTAATGACACGATGGAATAGCCTTTGCCGGTCTAACAGGACTGCTAATGACATGATGGAATGGCCTTTGCCGGTCTACCGGGACTCAGGCTGACAAAGGTGTCAACTAATTATTAAATAGTGGTTTAGCACTATCGAGGTCTCAGGATGACAAAGGTGTCAACCAATATTTAAATAGTGGTTTAGCACTATCGAAGTCTCAGGATGACAATCATACATAATTCTCTATTCTTTGAAAAGTTAAAAATGGTATATTCATTCTTAATACGATATATATTTCTTATTTTAGCATCGTATTGCTTTAACAAATCATATAGTGATAGATTCATGAAAGATATATCTGACCATTAATAATAAACAGATGAAAATTACCGCATTAATTCCGGATGAAATAGTACATGATGTCCAAAAATATACAAAGGGCAAAAATACTACCGACAGTATTGTTAAAGCTCTTGTTGATTGGCTCTATATCAAGAGAATTGAATATCTAAATAAAGAAGTTAAAAAAAAGCCGCTTCAGTTTAACAGTGGTTTTGATCATGATACACTCAGGAATACCCGTTGAGTATGATTTTGGTTGATACAAGTATCTGGATAGAATTTTTGCGGGCTGGCACTGAGTATGTTGAAGAGATGTAGTACCTTCTTGAAAACAGGAAAGTTATTACCATTGAACCGGTTTTTGCAGAATTGCTCTATGGTTGCAGAAATGAAAAGGAAAGAGAAATAGTTATTTCTTATTGGAAAATACTGGATAAGATAAAATTTACAGAGGGATACTTGATCAATGCAGGAGAATATGCCAGTAAAAATCATCATTCTGCTTTGGGCATAGGACTGATTGACACTATTTTATGCAAGGTGACTATGGAAAACAATTATCTTATCTGGACTTTAGATAAAAAGATAATCAAACACTTGGACAAACGGTTTTTATATAAGTAGTCTGTCTGTTGTTAATAGTATATATCACAGGTATCCGCACTATATCTTCAAATAAATCCTTCTGCAACAAGAAATCAATACTTACTTGGTAGTGTAGATACAATTCAGGGAAAAAAATATATGAATTAATGTAGTTTATTAATATATGAAGACTTTTTTACAATTCGGATAAAGATGTTCAACAGAAATACAGGTATAACCTGTGAGAATAAGTTCGGCAAAGGCAGAGCCTTTTCCGAACAGGGAGAGCAAAATACATGTATTATTTACCTAAAAACAAGAGATATAACAATTCTTTAAATTTATGATTTTAATATTAGCAAGAAGCGAAGTATATTTACAAACATTAGGATTAAAAGAGAAGGCAAATAAATATTGAGAAAACGGATAATGGGGTTAAAACCCATATCCTTTCAGTATTGGTTTGATTTATCAGATTGGTGAAACAAAAAATATTACAACCCTTTAAATTTGAAATTATGATACGAACTATTATAACACCTGATAAAAACTTTCTTTCTTTCAATATTCCCGATAAGTATATTGGTAAAAAAATGGAAGTTATTGCTTTTGCTGTTGATGAACTTTCAGAAGGAGTGATTTACACTACCAAAAGTCATAAAAGCTTTTCTGCGGTTAAATTAAATACCAAAGGATTTAAATTTAACAGGGAAGAAGCAAATGAGCGATAATTGTTTTATTGATACCAATATCCTTGTTTACTGCTATACCGAGGACGAGCCAGTTAAACAGCAGAAAGCTTTAGACATAGCTAATGGTTCATTAGCACCCAAGTCTTAACGGAACTATCGAACATATTAAAAAGAAAGTTTAAATTGGACTGGCATGCTGTTGAAAATGTAATTTCGGAAGTAAGCTCTGATTTTAATGTGTTTGTTAATAAGCCCGATACTATTGAAAGAGCTTGCCAAATTGCTGATAAATACCAGTATTCTTTTTATGATTCGCTAATTATATCGGCTGCCTTATCTTGCAACTGCAAAACACTTTATTCCGAAGATATGCAAGATAGACTGTTAATTGAAAATAGCCTTACTATTGTAAACCCGTTTAAATAAAATATTACAATGTTATAATCAAAATGCCCGGACTTACCGGAATTTTAATCCCTCTTTTGGAGCGTCCGCTTGTGCCCTTTATTCAATTAAAACAATATTCAATAATCCTTTACCTCCGCAATAATCTATCGCACTACTGTAAACATATTCCTCTGGCCTAAAATCAATACCTTCTTCTACCGGATTATTATGAATGCGAATTAAGAGTTGAAAAAATAATAGTTATTAACATATAAATTACTGATTGTCAATAAAATATAGTTAAAAAACTTGATTAAAACCTTGAGAATCAATATATTATGACATAACCAAAACATGTCAATAATGATGATTCCCAAGGTAAAAGAACTTAAATTAATCGCTATCTATTTGTATATATGCGATATATATGATTCAGAACTTAAATTTTCGTGTCAGCGATTCAGTAATAATAATCAGCCTGAGTTCACTGACCAAGAAGTCCTA
>JAWOHT010000203.1:0-26247 GCA_046485045.1 Bacteroidales bacterium | reverse complement strand
ACGGCTCTTTTGAAACAAAATAGGCAACCGAGATAATCGGCCTGAAACCCCATTTGTTTCCCAAACCATATTCTGAACTGCCATCGTAACGGAACCCGGGGTTGATTACATACTTACCTTTATATGCATATCTGAGGTTGAATATATATCCGGCTTCCCTGTACTGGCCAAGGTCAGAATTAGTTTCAGATATCGGGCTTTCTGATGTATGGTTCTGAATATTTATAGAGGGAGTCCTTATACTTGAACTCTGCTGTTTAATGACGTTTGAAGATACAAGGCTGTAAGAAGCAACAGCGATAACATCATGTACCTCATTAAACGTTTTTGAATACTGTAACTGCGTGGTATGCTGAATTCCGTAGCTTTCATCATCTTTGTATACAGCTTCATTGTACTTGTCATTCAGATCGACCACACCTGTGGCCGACTGTGGCATAAAAGATTTGGTGTCTTTATTATTGATATCATAAGCCACATTTGATATTAATTTTAACCTTTCAGGAATTATCTGGTATTGCATGCCCAGGTTTGTAAGAATACGATTTGAACCTGTGGTTAATACCCCGTCTCTTGCAATGGCAACAGGGTTGAACCATTTATCGCCTGTACCCTGGTAATTTTGAATTACATTTCCACCTTCGGTCCTGTTATGATAAGCAGCAAAAAATTCGTCGGTTGGCGTATTAGGGCCTGACATAATGTAAGGCGACATATTCGGGGCTTTTTTATATGCCATTGAAAGGACATTCTCAACATTATCTTCTTTTGTGCTGTTGGTAAGAGAGAACTCAGAATTGAACCGCAGGCGGTTTGTTAATTGATAATCAAGGTTTAACCTTGATGCCAAACGTTCGAAAGCAGTACCAATGGTTGTACCGTCTTGTGATAAATAACCTACACTTAAGCGGTATGTTGCCTTCTCGCCACCGCCCGATATCGCAAAGTTATGGTCTTTCTTAACACCCTGTTGTGTAACGAGCGAAGGCCAGTCAATATTTTGACTGTGTTCCCACGCATAAGGATAGGAATTTCTTGTTATATACGAGATCGGGTCAATCTCACCCCCTGTAAAAACAGGTGGTTCTTTTGTTAAGTCAAACGCCCTGTTATATTGGGCATCGAGCTGCATTAAAACATAATCAGGCCCGTTTAACAGGGGTATTGGTTTGGGAGCCTCAGACAAGGTATGTTTATAAGAATAGGTCAATACCGATTTACCCTTTTTTCCTTTTTTGGTATTGATGGCCAATACCCCGTTGGCCGCCTTTGGCCCGTAAAGGGCCGATGCTGCTGCATCTTTATATATTTCAATAGATTCAATGTCGTTAGGGTCAATGTCTACAAGCGCCCCGTAGTCATCTGCTGTTGCAGATGAAAACTCAAAATCATCGGCAATTTTTGTATCGTACCTAACCCCGTTAATCAATATCAGAGGTTCGTTTCTACCATTGATTGAAGCCGCACCCCTGATTTGAATGGATATTGAAGCGCCGGGGTCTCCGGATGACATGGAAATATCCAAACCGCTGAGCTGGCCTGCCAGGGCCTCTTCGATAGAGGTAGAGCCCAATTGATCCACATCTTTCATCTCTAATCTTGCAATGGATGCGCTGGATTCCCGTATGGAAACCGGCATAAACCCGGTTGACTGAATTCTTTCACCAACCACCATTACCTCTTGTATTGCTGTGGCCTCTTCTTCCAACGCCACCTCAATATTGGTTCTGCTTTCTACATCAATAACCTGTGGTTTATAACCGATAAAAGAAAACTTGATACTTTTTGTATTTGCCTGAACCTGGATGATAAATTCTCCGTTGTAATCGCTGATGGTACCATTGATGATACGTTCGTTTTCGTTCATCTCGATCACATTCACGCCGGGCAGCTTTTCATCTGTCATGGCATCGGCAACAATGCCCCTGATTACCCTGGTTTGTGCAGAAGAAAACAGGTAAATGAAACTTAATAATATACAAAATAATAATGTTCTGGTCGTTTTCATTAATCTATATTTTTTTAGTACAAAACTCCATTAATTTGATGAACAATTCCATCGTTACAAATAATATCTCTCTTCTCGGTAACATCAATAAATGCACTATTATTTAAACCTTTAATTCTTAGATTTCCATAGGTGCCGCTAAACTCTGCTTCACGGTATACAATTTTAAATTCTGTTGATTTCTGCTCATCTTTACTCAATGTTCCAACAGATTCGTTTATTGTTCCATTTGTAAAAATTGTACGGTTTACAAAAAAGTACATAATAAAACTCTGCAGATCTGCTTCATTTGATGGCAGTTTACCTTCACTAATAAACTGGTTCAGGGCGGCATTTGTAGGGATAAAGGCTGTAGGAAATTCTCCGAAAACCTGGAGTACGCCGTTTTCATAGAGGCCTGCATCTTCACATAGTTCTTTAAACCGCGAAAAATCGGGGTTTTCGGCAATAAGCCGGCCAAAGGTGTATTTTGGGGTTAATATTAAATCATCAATCACATATACACTGCCATTGTCTGCCATATCTGAAAGATCCTCAACTATTTTTGGTGTTGCGGTCCTGCTATTCAGCCTGCCAATTTTATTGCCACCCGACCAGACACTGTCTGCAGTGATTCCCACGTAATTTCCATCGGAACTAACTAAAAACTGTATTTCGGAAGAGGGGTTTACAGGCGTAACAAACAAATGGTTAAAAATCCATTTAAACAATTGAAATCGCTCTACCACTGCCGGTTTATTTCCTCCGGTTGTATCTGCATTGTAAAAAATGTAATCATTCTCACCGCGGTTATTGCTCAAAGAACCCACACTAAAATTGGCAGCAGCATCCTGATATGTCAGCAAAAGGATATTGTTTTTAAGAAAAGCCTCATCGGTAGGCAAAAAGAGCGTATAATCTGCATCTTTAGAATTAAGAAAAGCATTCACTTCAAGGTAATCAACAATCGCGGTAATGGTTTTATAGCTGGGAGTGGTATATACCGGTTTAAGAATTGATTTAAACGTGCGGGGCACAACATATGTCGTGAGCCCATACGCATTTCCATTGCTGCATAAATTCATTTCTGCGATATCTTCAGGGGTAGCCTGTATAATGGTACCATCGTTACCAGTTACTGTACCGGCAAACAATTGAGATGGAAAAAGAATTTGTTCGCGAAGCAATAAAGGAGATATTATTTGCCTGATAATCAATTTCAGATGCAAATTTTCCAGCGATGGTGAGATTACGGATAAAGAATCTCTGAATCCGGGGTAATTCGTAAATGTATTATCAATAAAAGATACGAGGGCATTGTTTTGAGGCACTACAATCGAAAAATTTGAATGCGCCTTGGGATAAATCTTTCGGTCATTAAGTCCCGCGTCATTTCCAACCGTTTCAAAGTTCAGTTCCAAATCAATCTGGTAATGGCGTTGATTTTTTAATAAACTGGACCGTTTCACAGGAATATTCATCGGAATGCCTTTATTTACCAAACCATCTCTTGTGAAAATATTAAACCTGTTGTACATGTCGTTGAACATTGAGTAGTCTTTGTTGCCAGCCAGCCAGTCGTCCAGGTTCTGAACCGGTTCAACCACTTTGTCAACATAATATATCCAGCCGTTACCATAAGGCACAATAGAATCTACCGGAACATCATAAATGCCAAACCCTGTGGCCGGGGAAAGGTCTGTTCCTGTCAGCAGTTTATAATCATCGGCATTACCCTTGTAAAAAGACAAAATTTCGGCAGAGTAAAACTGAAGGTACTTGGCCTCTTTCACGACATTTATCATAGAATTGCTTACAATATCATATTTAGATCCTGTATCCTGCGCCATACTGGTCTGGCGCTTAAAAACACGAGGGTCGCCTGTAAATACACTTGGTGATTGCGGCCAATTAAAAATATGATGGCCAATGAGGTCCTCTAATTTTCTCTTGGGTACATCGGCTAACCCGCTATAGCCATGTTTTTGGAAATAAGCTTCAAACGCTCTGTCGCTTGGTGCAATTATAGTAACCAGGGTATTGCTCAGCCTGTTGCTATAATAGGTGGAATCAATAGCCCTTACCAAAATATTATGCACGCCGGATGAATCCAAAGCCATGTAAATACTACCGCTAGAATTTCCCGGCTTATTATAATATTTTTCAAGAGCAGTTTCTTTTTCGCATGATACTAAAAATACCAAAAACAAACTGGAAAATAATAATAATAATGATCTTGATTTCATAAAATATTTAATTTTAACTTCGTAATATTCAATTGTATAACTCACTCACTTCGTATTTATAATCTAATTATCCACATAGAAACAACGCCAAATATTGCATTTTTTTTTGAATTTTTGAGATTTTTTAACTTTTTTTTAATTCTTTTTTAATAATTAAGTCGTATTTATGCATTATATCGTGTTTAAAAATAAAAAGATGAACCCCCTTTTCCGGCAGGCAGGCACCCGGGGTGGCATCAGTCTGAGACTTCGATAGTGTTAAACCGCAATTTTAATATTTCATAATAAACCCTGTTTTAAATTGTAATATTAAGTAAAATTATTAAATTGTCCGAAAAAAAACAATTTTGAGCACTGTGTTTTTTTCTGCGTGGCTCTGTCCATGTTCATATAGTATAATAGATTTTTATAATGGCAATGCCAAATGAAGATACTTGTAATTGAAGACGAACCTGAATTAAAAGGTCTGATAAAGCAATTTCTCGAAGATGAAAGTTATATCGTTGAAGTAGCTGATGACTTTCTTTCGGGTATGGATAAAATTGTTGCATTCGATTATGATTGTGTTCTGCTGGATATTATGCTCCCGGATGGAAACGGGCTCGACCTGTTACAGAAGCTTAAGGATATGGACAAAGCTGACAGTGTAATTATTATTTCTGCAAAAAATTCACTCGATGATAAAATTAAAGGTCTGGATCTTGGCGCCGATGACTACCTGACCAAACCTTTTCACCTTGCAGAACTAAATGCAAGGATAAAATCTGTAATCAGGCGCAGCAAAACAGATGGCCGGAGAGTGATTGAATTAAATAATGTAAAAATTAATATTGATGAAAGACTGGCTGAGGTTGATAACATTGAGATGGATTTAAACAGAAAAGAATTCGATATTCTTGTCTTTATGGCCGTTAATAAGAACAGGATTGCCAGTAAATCGGCCATTGCTGAAAATATATGGGGAGATTACATCGATCAGGCAAATGACTTCGATTTTATTTACTCACAGATTAAAAACCTGCGGAAAAAACTTCGTGAGCATAAGGCCGATATCGATATTATTGCAGTCTATGGTATGGGATATAAACTAATTGTAAAATGAAGCTGATTAACCATACACTTCTTTTTTTATCTGCAATTTTATTTGTAACCGTAAGTTTGTGGGCAATTTTGTTTTATTTTCAATTACTCAAGCAGGTAAAATCCACAGTGGATGAAGGCCTTGCAAGTCACAAAATTGTTATTATTGACAAACTGAAAGACGAAAGTCCGATTGTTCAACAGAAAACTTTTCAGGGGAACAACTACATGATTAGGGCCGTGGATGAAGATTATGCCATTAAGGTGAGAGATTCATACAAAGATACTTTGGTTTTTTCGTCGCTGAAGAATAAAAACTTTCCGACCAGGTTGCTCACAACTGCCTTTGTTTCTGCTGACGGTAACTACTATGAATTAAAAGTAATCTCCCCTGAATTGGACAAAGGCATATTGGTGAGAAGAATCATTACTTCGTTGTTATGGCTTTACTTATTTATGTTTATATGCACAATTATCGTGAATCATTTTGTGCTGAAAAAAACCTGGGAGCCTTTCTATCAGGTTTTAAAATATTTAAATGCTTTCAGACTTGATAAAGAGGCAAACCAGAAACTGTCAGAAACCAGTATCAGGGAGTTTTCATTACTAAACGAATCAATTAAAAACCTTATAAGATCTAATATAGAAATCTTTATCAGCCAGAAAGAATTTATTGAGAATGCATCGCACGAAATGCAAACTCCGCTGGCAATTGGCATCAATAAACTTGAATTGCTCGCGGGCGACAAAGATTTATCACCCGGCCAGGTTGAAAAAATCGGAAATATTATTGAAGTTTTTCAACGACTTTCTGGTTTAAACAGATCGTTATTGCTGCTTTCAAAAATCGAGAACAAACAATTTATTGCTGAAGAGGCATTGAATTTCGATGAAATATTTTGCAGCATAATAGCTGACTTTTCAGATTTTGCCGAATACCGCAAAATTGATATTAAATATCATAAAGAAGGCAGTTGGGTGCACAAAATGAATAAACAGCTTGCCGAAATACTCGTGATGAACCTGGTTAAAAATGCATTAATTTATAACCGGCACAATGGTGAACTGGATATCACCTTATCAGGTTCCTCTTTTAGTATCGAAAATACAGGCGAGGAGATATCATTGCCTGAAGAAAAATTATTTACGCGTTTCTATAAAAACACAAAGACTAAAAACTCAACCGGTTTAGGCCTGTCAATCGTTAAGGCCATTGCTGATATTTCCGGGGTTTCGGTTAACTATTCCTATAATGGCAGGCATATATTCAAAGTTAGTTTAAAGCATACCTGAAATATGCTCTTTAATATTTAGTCTTTGCAAGAAAACGCCAAATACTGCGTTATGCTCGTTTTGAAAACAGTCATTTACGATCAGTAAACTCCTTGTTTTCAAAAACATCGCAAGCCCCCGAAAAAAAATCGGGGCAGGCTTTGTCTTTGACGTTTTCTTATCAAAGACTGAAAAAACAAGAGTTTTCTTGCTGTATTGATATTATGTCCCTACGGGATAATCAACTATTTCCCTGCGAGTTATATACACATTTTTAATTTCAATGAGAAGAACACTACTGATACTTAGTAGCGCTTGGCTCCCCCTTTGTTAAGCATAGCCGTCAAACTAAGGATTATTATTAACACGGCCACAAGTTTATGGGCAAGGGATAGTAGTCCCGATAGGGACAAAATATTTATAGAAATTAATGTTTTTATTGTTAAATTAGTCCCGTAGGGACGTAATATCTATAACTATGGCAAACACATATACATTTGATATTTTATATGAACCGCAATACATGCTGAAAGATATACAATAAAGAAATATTACGTCCCTAAGGGACTTATGTTGTAATGGTCGGGTTTTACTATAGATATTATGTCCCTAAGGGACAGCTTGAAACTTTCCAACGAATTACCATTATTCCAGATTCTTTCCAGATTCATTCCCAATTGATTCCAGATTTGATTTATTTCTTTGTGAAAAGAATTTTTTTATGAAACATATTATTGTATTACCAATATTATTTTTTTTGCTCGGTACTGCTTATGCGCAGAATATTAGTCAGGGCAATATTCCTGCGGTTGTATTAAACTCTTTCCAGTTAAGGTCCCCAAATAATAAAGACGCTAAATGGAAACTCGATGATGGAAATTATCATGTAGACTTTAAGGTAAATAATAAGCCCAACAGGCTGATTTTAGACTATAAAGGCAATATTTTGAAACACATACAGGATTTATATGTTAGCGAAATTCCCAATGTGGTTTTAGAAACCGTAAAAGCAAAAGTTACTTTTTTTGATGTGCACGATGCCGACAGACTTGAAGAAAAAGGCAGTGTAGTGTACCAAATAAATTTTAAAATCAGCGGTAAAAAATATTTTTTCCTGATTAACGATAAAGGGAAATTACTTAAATTCACCAAAGAACTTAACAATAGCGAAATACCCGCCAATATAGCAGGTTTAATAAAAGCAAGATATGGTACGCTTGATTTTGATTATTCAAAGTATATTGAGGAAGGTACTAAAAAAATTTATATTATAAAAGGTGAGATTGCTGATAATAAACACTATTTCGTGTTTAACGATAAAGCTGCTTTGTTAAAACACAAACAGGATCTCAAAAATTCTGAAATACCTGTCCCTATAATTAATTCTGCAATATCTGCATACGCGGGCTTTGTTATCAACAAAGCAGAGTTACTGGAAGAGGGGGGCAAAGCTTCTTATGAACTCCGGTTAAGAAAATCAAAAGAAAATGTGCGTGTTGTTTTTGATCAAAACGGTAAAATTCTGGAAGTTAAATAAGATTTGTCTGTAAATAAAAACAGGTAAGATTAATGAACATTTTTAAAAAAGTAAAATCATGAAGCTTATATTCCCAATCGTAATAACAATATTACTGACAACAACTTATGTTTCTGCACAAGATAAGAAACATGACAATGCTGATAATTACCTTAAAAAGAAATGGAAACAGGTGGCAATCGGTATGCCATTGGAATGGTATGGTTCTGCAGAAGCCAAATCAGTTGCCGAAAATGTATTGCTTTATCAAAGAGATGCCGGTGGCTGGCCAAAAAACACGAATTTTCATCAGTTACTTTCTGATTCCGACAAGGAAAATCTGGTAAAGAGTAAATCAAAAATAGGCGCTACTTTCGACAATGGAGCAACCATTACAGAATTGGAATTTCTTGCAAAAATTTATTCGCAGATAAAAGACGGGCGATATAAGCAGGCATTTGAAAAAGGACTGGAATATATTTTTGATTCGCAGTATGAAAATGGCGGGTGGCCACAGTTTTATCCATACAAGGGTGGGTATTCAAACCACATCACCTATAACGACAATGCAATGGTAAATACCATGAACTTTCTGAAAGAAATATACGCAGACAACAAAGAATATGCTTCGCTTGTAATAAGTAACAACACAAAAGTAAAAGCCAAAAAGGCATTTAATAAGGGCGTTGAGTGTATCCTCAAAACCCAGATTGTTATTGATGGTAACCCAACTGTGTGGTGTGCCCAGCACGATGAAATAACGCTTGCGCCGGCCAATGCCCGTTCTTATGAATTGGTTTCGTTTAGTGGTGGTGAGTCTGTAGGCATTGTATTATTGTTAATGGGTATCGATGATCCTTCAAAAGAGGTCATAGCTTCGGTAAATGGGGCTGTAAGCTGGTTTGAAAACCATAAAATTAAGGGGAAAAAAATTGAAAGTATCGTAAACGAAGAGGGGAAAAGAGATAGAGTGGTGGTTGAAGATAAGGATGCTCCTGCGCTATGGGGGCGTTTTCACGACCTTGAAACAGGTAAACCCTATTTCTGCGACCGCGATGGTATCAGGAAGAATTCCCTTGCCGAAATCGGACATGAGCGCCGAAATGGGTATAGTTGGTACACCACAGCACCCGAGAAAATTTTAGAAAAATATCCTGAATGGAAAAATAAAATAAACTAAAAATGAAACGTCCTATGAAAAATATTGGCCTTATTTCTATAATCTTGTTCTTAACAGCAAGCATCGTTTCCGGGCAAAGTAAACAAAATAATACACCCAATTCGACAATTAAGTTGACTTCGGAAAAGTATGGTTCCGATGCAGAAAAATTAAAAGCCGAAAATATATTGATTTACCAAAAGGAGATTGGTGGATGGGATAAAAGCAAAAAATACAATCAAACACTCTCAGAAACTGAAAAAGAGAGCATTATTCAAAACAAGGATAAACTTGGTGGAACCTTCGATAATGGGGCAACCATAAGTGAACTGCGTTTTCTTGCAAAAATTTATGCACAAACAAAAGATGAACGCTTTAAAAAGGCGTTTGATAATGGGCTTAATTTTATTTTTAATGCTCAATATGAGAATGGAGGCTGGCCACAATACTATCCGGCACTCGGAGCAGAAGTTCAGTTTAATCGCGACAAAACAGCGCCTTATTCGGGCCATATTACTTACAACGATAATGCGATGGTGAATATCATGAACTTTCTAAAGGAAATATTCTCCGACAATAAAGAATATATATCACTCGAAATAAGTAACGAAACCAAAATTAAAGCCCAAAAGGCATTTAATAAAGGTGTAGAATGTATCCTGAAAACACAGATTTTTATTGATGGTAAACCAACTGTGTGGTGTGCCCAGCACGATGAAATAACCCTTGCCCCTGCCAATGCCCGCGCATACGAGTTGGCTTCGTTTAGTGGTAGCGAATCGGTGAAAATTGTATCATTATTAATGAGTATTGACAATCCCTCGAATGAAATTATAGCTGCTGTAAACGGGGCTGTGCTTTGGTTTGAAAACCACAAGATTGAGGGAATAAAAATTGTTAGGATCGTAAACGAAGAGGGGAAAAGAGATCGGATTGTCGTTGAAGATAAGGATGCTCCTGCAGTATGGGGACGTTTTCACGATCTGGAAACTGGTAAACCTATATTCTGCGATCGCGATGGGATTAAGAAGAATTCATTGGCCGAAATCGGATATGAGCGCCGAAATGGTTATGGATGGTACACAAGGTCACCTAAAGAACTATTAGAAAAATATCCGGAATGGAAAAACAGTAAAATAAAAAATTAATAAAGAATCATTTTATCTTTTTAATCAATTAAATATTAACGAAATTAAATCTTTCTTTTGTTTAAACCTGTAAGTATGGTTCATTTGATTATCAGTACATTCATAGTGTTATTTCAAAAAAAACAGCTATTCAGGGTTCTGCTTATGTTTATATCCACTGTGTCATCCTTTGCGTTCACAGGTCAGCCACAGCAAAACAATAACGTGACAGGTAATACTACATTAAAAGTATACCTGGATTGCAGCGATTGTGATTTTGCCTATTTCAGGAAGAATTTATCTTATATAGATTTTGTACGCGACCCGAAAATATCTGATGTCCATATATTGGTAACAGAGCAAGGTACGGCAAGTGGCGGAAGATCATACGGACTGAATTTTATTGGTCTTAAAGCCTGGTCTGATTTGCATTTCAAACTTAACTGTGTAATACCGCCACAAAATACCAAACTCCATACCTGGATGTGCTTGCAAAAAACCATAGAAATGGGGCTTATGCCCTATCTCGTGAATACCCCAGTGAGAGAGAATATTTCTATAAAGTTTAAATCCGGTGCCATTGGCATTACACCCGAACAGTCGGGCAATGACAGTTGGGACCACTGGGTTTTTAAATTAAAAATAGGAAGCGACCTCGAAATGGAGAAAAGCCAGGAAGAATATGCTTTTAGCGGGTCTGTTGACATAGACCGTATTACCGATCATTTTAAACTCCGTTTTGATTTCGATTATGACTGGGATATGAAAAAATTTACCGGCAATGATCAATACATCAAAAGTTTCCGCGAAGAAATATACTCGGATATTGAATTTATTTACTCTTTGAACCCCCGCTGGTCAGCCGGTTTTTTTATCGCGGCCCAGTCAACAACCTACAAGAATATCGATTTCTCAGGCACCATTGGGCCTGCAATTGAATATAATATTTTTCCCTGGGATGAATCAGATCGTCGCGTTTTTACCCTGGGGTATTATTTAAAATCGAATTATTTTGATTATACCCAAACAACAATATACAATAAAACACGGGAATACAGGGCGCTCGAATCTCTCAAGTTAGCCCTCACCCTGAGACAACCATGGGGCGAGGTTGACGCGAATCTTGAAGGGTCTCATTATTTCCATGATTTCTCGAAGAATAGACTAACTTTAGGTTCTCAGGTTTCTTTTAATGTTATTAAAGGGCTTTCTTTAAATATGCAAATGAAGGCTACACTTATACATGACCAGCTATATATACCTGCCGGGGATATCTCCCTTGAGGCACTTTTACTTAAACAACAAAAGCTTCAGACGAACTTTGATTTCTCCACCGGGTTTGGCATCACATATACTTTTGGCTCTATTTATAACAACATTGTAAATACTAGATTATAATCAATAAAACTATTTAAGGAATACGATTTAAACTCAACTTCTAATAAAACTTTAACAGATGAAAACCAAAAGCAACAACTGCAGTTTGAAACCATTTTTTTTATTGATGTTTCTTAATTCGTCCCCCGCAATTAATTAGCAATATTGAAAGTAAATCCCTAAAAAAGATAAAAATGGAAAAATCAATTATCAGTATTGCAATAACGATTTTTATTTCGGTTTATAGTTTTGCACAACAATTAGCTTTCCCCACTGCCGAAGGTTATGGAAAATATGCCAAAGGCGGACGCGGCGGGGAAGTTTTGCATGTAACCAATTTAAACGACAGTGGCGAGGGCAGCTTAAGGGCCGCCGTTGAAGCATCCGGGCCACGTACGGTTATTTTCAGGGTTTCGGGCAACATAGAGCTGGAAAGTCCGATAAGTATAAAAAATCCTTACATTACCATAGCCGGCCAAACAGCGCCCGGTGATGGTATTTGCCTTAAAAACCACCACCTGAGCATTAATACCGACCATGTAATAGTCAGGTACATCAGGGTAAGGCCCGGTGATGTGTCAGGAAAAGATTATGATGCTATTTCCAGCCGGGGTACCAGGCATATGATCCTGGACCATGTGTCGGCAAGCTGGAGTGTAGACGAGTGCATGTCGATATATCATTGCGACAGCATAACTGTGCAATGGTGTATCATCTCCGAAAGTATGAGCCATTCTAACCATGTAAAAGGATCGCATGGTTTCGGGGGTATCTGGGGGAGCAATTACGGGTCATACCATCACAACCTCCTGGCCCACCATTCCAGCCGAAACCCGCGTATGGCTTCTGCTTCGGGTTATACCGATTACCGGAACAATGTAATCTATAACTGGGGATACAACAGCTGTTACGGGGGCGAGAAAACTCAAAAAGGAAAAGAAGTGGATTTTTCTATATTCAATATCGTTGCCAACTATTACAAACCCGGCCCTGCCACACAACCCGGAGAAGTAAGTTACCGCATCGCAAACCCGTCGTCCAGGAGCGAAGAAGACCATGGCAAATGGTTCATTGCCGACAATGTGATGGAGGGTAATGCCGCCGTTTCTGCAAACAATTGGGACGGTGGGGTGCAGACCAACATCCCACTTGAGAAATTAAAACTCGATAAGCCCTGGCCCTCTATGCCTATCAACCAGCAAACAGCAGAAGGGGCCTATAAGTTGGTCCTTGAAAATGCCGGGGCAACCTTGCCCGCAAGAGATGCAATAGATTTGCGTATCATAGATGAAGCCTGGGACGGTTATGCTGCCTATGAGGGCAAATTTTATAAAAAAGAGCGTACAGTAGCCGACACCAGCAAGATTTGCGGAATTATAGATACACAAATCGATGTAGGTGGCTGGCCTGAACTGAAATCCCTGCCCGCACCAAAAGACACTGATATGGATGGCATGCCTGATAAATGGGAAAAAAAGAATGGCCTTAACCCTAAAAATGCCAGCGACAGGAACATTATCGCTGATGATGGGTACACCATGCTCGAAAAATATTTAAATAGTATAAAATGATTTTTATGCAAAAACCTATTTGCGTTAAAAGAATTAGTATTCACTTTCTTGTTGTTGCCTTTACATTTCTATTTCTTCCGAAATGGGTCAAATCGCAGGAATCCGCCAAAGCTGTCGATTACAGTTATACCAGAGGCTTTTATTCAAAAAGCTTTAAACTTGAGTTAACAACAAAAACACCAGGCGGAAAAATTCGTTATACGTTGGATGGGAGCAAACCCTCGCCTACGAACGGACAAGATTATTCCAATCCTGTCACTATTAGCTCCAATGCTATGGTAAGGGCATACACTAATGCGTCAAATTTTAATGACTCAAAAATTAAGACTCATTCGTACATTTTCCATGAACAGGTAATCAGGCAAAAAAACAACATGCTGGAAGATTACGGGTATGATTATTCTTCAAAAGAAACCGGAAAAGTATTCTGGACCGAGGAAATGGATCCCGAAATTGTCGATGCCCCGGCATACAAAGATGAAATAATCAAAGGATTGAAAGATATCCCTACTCTATCAGTTGTAATGGCCAAAAAAGACCTATGGGGAGAGAACGGAATTCATTGGGGAAAGAATCTGGATAATACCAGTGATGATTTTGAACGTGAATGTTCAGTTGAAATGATTTATCCTGATAGATATAGAGGGGACACTTTGAAAAACTGGCAGGAAAACTGCGGAATAAAAATCCAGGGCGGTGGCGGCCGGTGGGATCAGGGAACCTACGACCATAAACAATCGTTCACCCTGGTTTTTAAAAACATATACGGGAAGGGCAAATTGAAAAATGAGATTTTTGCCGATGCCCCGCACGGTAGGGAATCAACTTGTGGTAAATATGATAAAATAATATTAAGAGCTGGGCACAACAAAAGCTGGGGTGCAGATAAGGACAGGGAAAAATCGGTTTATACCCGCGATCAACTTGGGAGGGACTTACAAATCCTTATGTCGGGTTTCGGTTCACATGGCACTTTTGTACACCTGTATCTCAACGGTAAATACTGGGGGCTCTACAATCCCTGCGAAAGACCTGATCACGATTTTTTGGCCAATAATTTAGGGGGCGAATCGGAAGATTATTTCTATGCTAAAGGGAAAGACATTAATGCAAGCAATGACCGCACAGGCGAGCCGGGACAAAGTCGTTTACGTTTTTTTGAAGCAACATCGAAGGATTATAGTAGAATGCCTTTTGATGAAATGCAAAATTGGGTAATGGTTGATCAAAGCATTGCCAGTTTTTTGGTATATGGCTATTCCAACCCGGGCGATGGCCCACAATATTATTATGGCAATAACAATAACCCTCCCGGCCCGGTTGTTTGGATACCATGGGATATTGAAGACTCATTTGATGGCGGAAGCCGAAGAAGTGGACCTCCAAGTGTAAGCAATATGGTTAAATCGAAAAAAAGTGGCGATAACGGATTCAACGCATTCTGGGCCAATATCGATTTCAGGATGTATTTCAACGACCAGGTTTATAAACATTTTTTTAACGACGGGGTAATGACCGATGAAAATGTTATAAAAGTATGGGACAAGCTCAACAATTATATTTACAAAGCCATTGTTTGTGAGTCGGCACGTTGGGGAGACGAAAGAAGTACAAATCCGATGGACAGGGATCATGAGTGGGAAGCTGCCAGACTTGGCGTATTAAACGATTTGAAAGGCAGGGGTAGTTATTTTATTTCAATGCTTCAAAATGAAGGTTATTTTTCAAAATTACCTGCTCCAAAATATTTTACCGACGATATGGAAATTACAACCGGCAGCATTGAAGGTCAGTCTGATTATTCACTCACAATTAGCAAAGAAGGAATCGCCGGCGATGTGTATTATACCCTCGACGGTACCGATCCATGTCTGCAGAACCTCAAAGGAACCCTATCCGATAAAGCAATAAAAATGAATGGTGATACTGAAACCATTACACTGAATAATACTACCCTCGTTAAAGCCCGGACAAAGCACTTCGGTGAATGGAGCCCCCTGCACGCTTTGTTGGTTTTTGCCAAACCATCGGATAATTCAACAATAAATGTTAAGGCAAACCACAAGAAAATTAAACTCTACCCCAATCCTTTTACCCGATGGCTTTTCCTCTCCGAAGAAAATAACTATAAGGTTTATTCATCCGCGGGAAACATCCTTTTCAAAGGCAAAAACCAGAAAATTGACATGAATGGCCTGCCGAAAGGTTTGTATTTAATTACAATAGATAACATTTCATATAAAATTAACCAAAGCAGATTAGCGATGTTCGTAAAACCTATCTTGAAAAAACTATTGACATATAAATACAGAAATGAAACTACATGTAATTTGCGAAGTAAAATACAATGGTATCACACAATTGACAAGTTGTAAACGTTTGATTATAAATGTAAAACCATAAAACATTATACAATGAAAAAATTGATATTCATATTGCTTGTAGTTATTGGTAGAAATAGTTACGCCCAGCAATTAGCTTTCCCCACTGCCGAAGGATATGGAAAAAATACCACAGGAGGACGCGGTGGTGCAGTATACGAAGTAACCAACCTTAACGATACAGGCGAGGGCAGTCTTCGCGCGGCAATTGAAGCTTCAGGGGCACGAACAGTAGTGTTCCGTGTTGCCGGAACAATAAAATCAGATTTAACAATAAAAAATGATAGTATTACTATAGCCGGTCAAACTGCACCCGGTGATGGAATTGCAATTGATGGCAATATTAAAGTGAATGCCAACAATATAATTATTCGATATGTCAGGATCAGAGGATTTGGTAAGGATGATGCTTTAGGCGGACGGCATAAAAAAAATATCATAATCGACCATGTTTCTGCCAGTTGGAGTAAAGATGAAGTGATGTCGTTTTATCATTGTGACAGCATTACAATACAATGGAGTATGATTACTGAAGCTACAGGTGGCAGTCATGCTTTTGGAGGTATTTGGGGGAGTAAACACAGTACTTATCATCACAATCTTTTTGCTCATAATATTTCCCGTAATCCTCGATTTGCATCAGGTGGTGGTGATTACAACGATTTCAGAAACAACGTGATATACAATTGGCAGCATGAGAGTACCTATGGAGGGGAATTACAGCAACCTATAAAAGCCTCATCGGCTCACGAATTAAATAAGACATTCAACACTTTCTCAGTAAATATGGTGGCCAACTATTATAAGCCGGGGCCCGGAACCCAACCCGACCGCAAAACAAGAATTTGCTCTCCGTGGTCACGCAATGGCGCCGATGATTATGGCAACTGGTACCTGGCCGATAATTACCTGTTTGGCAGCCCCGAGGTTACAGCTGATAACTGGAAAGGTGTATTTCCTCAATCCACAGATATTCCTGTCGATTTAGATGCAATACCAGGATTAAAGCTTGAACATGCAACAGAATGTATGCCAATAAAGCAGCAAACAGCTGAAGAAGCTTATCAGGCAGTTCTAAAAAATGTGGGTTGCGTATTTCCGGTACGCGATGCAATAGACACACGTATTATTGAAGAAGTACGTACAGGAACTGCAGGCAAAGGTGAGGATGGTTATGTACTTAGCCCCGAAATGGCAGGAGGTTGGCCAATTCTGAAAACCGGACCGGTGGCTGTTGATACCGATCGTGACGGCATGCCCGATAAATGGGAAAAAAAGAATGGCCTTAACCCTAAAAATGCCGGAGACAGAAATAATATTGCAGAAGACGGCTATACCATGTTAGAAAAATATATGAATAGCATTACTAATTAATGTTTTATTAAGTATTGGAAAAGTATAAATTAAAAATTTAGAAACTATGAAAAAATTGTATTTATTGTTGGTTTTTTTTTCAATTTCAATTGGAAATGTATTAGCTAAGGAACCGGGTTCAAAACCACGTGTTATTGTAATGACAGATGGCGAAATAGACGATCATAGTTCAATGATCAGGTTTTTGATGTATACATCCGATATGGATGTATGTGCCATTATCGAAACCAATTCTATTTTCCAGAGATATGGGCATAGCAATGAAGATTGGTATGAAAAACAATTGGAAGCATACAGCCAGGTCTATCCAAACCTTATTAAACATAACCCGGACTACCCGACTGCTGAATATTTAAGAAAAATAAGCTTCATAGGCGACGAGGACAGTACCCACTTAAGCGGCCTGAGAAAAAAGAGATGGGAATTGATACCCGGCGCCGAAATTACTTACAAACCAGATAATTGGGCTGATACCCCGGGTTCGGATAAAATTGTCGAAGTTTTGCTCGAAGACAACCCCGAGCCTGTCCATATCCAGGCATGGGGCGGGGGCAACACTGCCGCCCGCGCTTTCTACAAATTAAAAACCCAATATCCCGATGATTACAAAAGGGCTGTATCGAAAGTTACGATGTACAACATTTGGTATCAGGATGGAGCAGGGAATTATATTGAAAAATATCATCCTGATGTTACAATGATTTACAATGGCTCCTTCAATGGCACATGGAACTACAAAAGGCAGACAAAAACCTATGACTTTATTGAGCATCATGTAAAAACCAACCATGGCCCCCTCGGGGCGCTGTATCCGCAAGATTATGTAAGCGAAGGCGACAGCCCGGCGTTTTTCTACACGATAGCAAACGGGTTGAGAAACCATGAACATCCGACCTATGGCGGTTGGGGGGGGAGATATGAAAAAATCCCCGGATTCGAACGTGTATATAAAGATGCTGTTGATGATGGTGATAAGCTTACATCGCTTAAAATATGGATTGATGATGTAAACAGGGACTTTCAAGCCAGGATGGATTGGTGTGTGGCCGAAAAATATACAGATGCAAACCACAACCCGATAATCAAGGTTAAAGAGGAGTTGGACAGAACCGTATCTTCAGGTGAAACGGTTACCATCAATGCGAAAAAAACCAATGACCCGGATGGCGATGAGTTTTCATTTAAGTGGTGGCAGTATAAAGAAGCAGGTAGTTATGAAGGTTCGGTTAATTTGCAAAACCCTCAGGCCGGTGTGGCAACATTTGTAGCGCCAAAGGTCAACAAACCCGAAACAATACATATTATTCTTGAAGTGAAGGATAATGGAGACCCTGCGCTTAAATCGTATAAAAGAATGATCATAAAAGTTATGCCATGACAGGCTTTGTGATTTAGAAGCTGTTTTAAAATTATAAAAATAAAAGAAATATAATAATTGACTTAAATTTTGTTTTACATGTTCTGAATTGAAAATCAATTTGTTTTACACCGACCCTAAAGGGAGCAAATTGATTTTCTTTGCTACCTTTAGGGTAAGGGGTAAACACAGAAAATCAAAACGTTAATAAATTGTAAAACAAAATTAAAACAGCTTCTTACAGTCAGAAAAAAAATACCAGAATCATTTCACAATGATATGAAATTAGAATAATCAATTAACCTAAAAGATTATAATATGTTCAGGATTAATGTTTTAATAGCGTTATTGTTTGTAATATGTCTTTCCACATCAAAAGCTCAGCAGCTTGCATTTCCAAGCGCAGAAGGATTTGGCGCGTATTCAAAAGGAGGGCGCGGGGGAAAGGTTATTTATGTCACGAACCTCAACGATAGCGGCCCCGGTAGCCTACGCCTGGCAGTTGAACAGGAAGGGCCGCGCACAGTTGTTTTTGGAATTTCGGGTACCATCGAACTTAAAAGCCGATTAGCAATCGAAAACCCATATATAACAATTGCCGGACAAACCGCACCTGGCGATGGAATTTGTCTGAAAGATGAAACCTTACTGATTGCAACGCACGATGTGATTATCCGCTTCATCCGTGTTCGTTTGGGCGATGGGAAACATGATATTGGAAGTAAACAGGATAAGGATGCCATCAGTATTTCGGTTGGCAAAGATATTATAGTCGATCACTGTTCGGCCAGTTGGAGTTTGGATGAAGTGTTGTCTACCTCCACCAAAAATCCTACCCTTAGCAATGTTACCGTTCAATGGTGTTTTATTACGGAAGGACTAAATGTTGCTGGACATGGTTATGGATCGCTTATTCGTGGTACAGGTGGGGCAAAATACAGTTATTTACACAATTTGTTTGCACACAATCATGGCCGAAACCCACGTCCGGGGAACTACGACTCAAATCCTCCCGAAGAAGACCCTGAAGGTTTATTACTCGATTTCAGAAACAATGTAATTTATAATTGGGGTGGTAATCATGCGGGTTACAATGCCGATGGGAAAAGTGTTACCCGCCTGAATTATGTTGGCAATTACTTAATCCCCGGATTAAATTCAAATCCAACAGGAATTGCATATTCTACGGGTTCGCCCAATAACCGTTCTTATTTTGCCGACAATTATTATAGCAACAAACTACCCGATAATCCTTGGGATCTTGTGAAATTTAGAAATACCTTTACAGAGGAAGACATTCGAAACAACAAGCAGTCAGTGCCTTTCGAAACCAGCATCGTTAAACTGGAAGACGCAAAAACAGCTTACCAGCGGGTGCTTAAAACGGGCGGTGCAATTTTGCCCAAACGCGATGCTGTTGACCTGCGAATTGTGAATGATGTTAAAAACCGTACAGGAAAAATAATTAAGAGCCAGCAGGAAGTGGGCGACTGGCCTGAGTTAATAAGTACACCATCACCAACCGACTCCGATAGCGATGGTATGCCTGATAAATGGGAAAAAAAGAATGGCCTGGATTCATCGAATCCAAATGATAGAAATACTGTTGGTAAAGATGGATACACCATGCTGGAAATATATTTAAACAGTTTAAGATGATTTTTTTATGTAAAAACAATTTGCTTAAAAAAAGAGTCCACTCCGAAAAGTATTATTAGCCACGAATGCACGAATATTAATCTTTTTAATTGGAAGATAATCTGCATATTAAAAACTGTTTGAAATTGTACAAATGCCGAAAATTTGATTTTCGGAGTGGACTTAAAAAAATCAAACTTCAACTTAAAATAAAAGCAATGATACAAAGCAAAAGAAAAGCAGTAAGGTTATTTATAATACCGGCAATGTTGGTTATAAGCATATCTTTATATGCACAGTATCCAACCATTCCGCCCGATGTAAAGGCCGAAGCCGATTCGATGAATGAAGAAGTTAAACGTCGTTCCGACATAGCATGGGAAAAAGCGTTTATAATTTTAAAAGAAGAAGAGCGGCAGGGTAAACCTTATATACCCGGGGCGTCTAAACCCTCTGATCTGCCACAGGCTAAAATACCGGCTTTCCCGGGCGCCGAAGGTGGAGGCATGTATTCCTTCGGTGGCCGGGGCGGCAAGGTTTTGGTGGTGACAAACCTGAACGACAGCGGGCCCGGAAGTTTTCGCCAGGCTTGTGAACAGGGCGGCGCCAGGATCATCGTCTTTAATGTATCAGGGATCATCTGGCTCAAAAGTCCCGTCAGCATTCGGGCACCTTATGTAACCATAGCCGGCCAAACAGCTCCGGGCGACGGCATTTGTATAGCGGGAGAATCGGTATGGATCGACACACACGATGTTGTGATACGGCATATGCGTTTCCGCAGAGGGGCTACTGACGTAGGCCGCCGCGATGACGCACTTGGCGGAAATTGGATTGGCAACATCATTATTGACCATATTTCCGGCAGTTGGGGGCTTGACGAAACCATATCCGGATATCGTCATAATTATGTAACCAAAGATGGAGAAAAATTAAAACTGCCAACTGTCAACATCACCATTCAGAATTCAATTATCTCTGAAACACTCGACACCTATAACCATGCCTTCGGAAGCACCATCGGCGGCCTGAACACGCTTTTCGCGCGCAACCTCTGGGCCTGCAACATTTCAAGAAACCCTTCCATTGGCATGTATGGCGATTTCAACCTCGTTAACAATGTGCTCTTCAATTGGTGGAACCGTTCGGTAGATGGCGGCGACCACGAATCGCTTTATAACATTATCAACAATTACCTGAAACCGGGCCCCATTACACCAAAGGATGAGCCAATTGCCTACAGATTTTTAAAACCCGAAAGCAAGAGGGGAAGCGAAGTGCCTGTTTTTGGCAAAGGTTACGTAAATGGAAATATTGCGGAAGGATATCCCGAAGTAAGCAGGGACAACTGGAAAGGCGGGGTACAGGGTATCGGTGATGAATATATCAAAGATTTCAGGGTTGATAAACCTATGGAAATGCCCCATGCTACCATTATGCCGGCAGAGAAAGCCTATAAGTTCGTGCTTGCCAACGCGGGGGCAACGCTGCCGAAGAGGGATGCCGTGGACATAAGAATTGTGGAGCAGGTGAGTACCGGGGTTATTCAATATAAGGAAGCAGGCATTGTTGCAGGTGTTGGCTCTGAATATATAAAACGCCGCCTGCCTGAAGATTCATACAAAAAAGGCATCATCACCCATGTGAGCCAGGTGGGAGGATATCCTGAATATAAAGGTACACCTTATCAGGATACTGACGGCGACGGTATGCCCGATTCCTGGGAGAAAAAATACGGGCTCGACCCAATGAACGCCTCCGATGCAAACAGCGATTTAAATGGCGACGGGTATACCAATATCGAAAAATATATCAACGGCATAGACCCGACCAAAAAGGTTGACTGGACCAACCTCGAAAATAATCGGGACACGCTCACTAAAGAAGACTTAGAACAGTAAATAACGTAAATAAATAAAAGATTAATAACATGAAAAAAGAAAAGACAACTAACATGAAAATGAATGGAATCAAATCTTGTATGATTTATTGTATGATTTTTTTGACAACCATTACACTCGTACATGCACAAAAAATTGCCGTTCCGGATGGTTTTGCAGGTTATGCCGGCACAACTGGGGGAGGAGATGCAACACCAATCGTTGTAACAACCGCAGAAAAATTTAGAAGCCTGACTAATGATGATACTCCGGGGGTGATTGTAGTCCAGGGCAGGCTCGATCTCGGCAGCAGCCTTAGCATCGGTTCAAACAAAACGATCGTTGGGGCAGATACCAGTTCCGGGCTCTATGGCGGAACGATCAATGTCAACGGCCGCAACTGCATCTTCCAGAACCTAACCATGGGACCAACAGGAGGCGATATTATGGAAATATCCGGGGGGGTCAACGTCTTCGTCCATAAATGTGAATTCGTCAACAGTACTGATGAAAGCCTCTCTATTGTGAGGGGAGCCGACTTCGTGACCGTTTCCTGGTGCAAGTTCCATTTTACTAAAACTCATTCGCACGCGTTCGGACACCTTATTGGCAATCGTACCGATCGGGTATCCGACAGAGGCAAACTGCATGTAACCATGCACCATAACTATTACGGTGCAGGCGTTCGTAGCAGAATGCCAAGGGTAAGATATGGGCAGGTCCACATCTACAACAATTACTATAATAACTCCGGCAACAATTACTGCATCGGGGTCGGTCACGAAAGCAAAATCAGGGTTGAAAACTGTCATTTCGACAATGTAAATAACCCCTGGACGGGGATGGACGCCAATCCCGGCGAAATAGGATGGGCGGGTCTCAAGTTCGAGGATTCTTCCCAGCCGACGTTCACACCCAATAAATTTCCTCTCTTTGACTTACCCTATAAGTACATCCTCCATCCGGTTGACAAGGTTAGAAGCTATGTGACAGCCGGTGCGGGGAATGTGTTAAACAATAATATTAAACTATAAAGATAGAGAAAATGAAAAAAATACAATTAGCCTTTGTGTGCATTGCTATTGCTTTGTCGATCAATGCTGAAGGCCAAAACATTTCTTCCAGTGATTACCAGGGAATAAAGATTTATGATCAAAACCCATGGTATTGGCAGTATCAAGACAAACCGATAGTTTTAAGAGGTGGAAGCGATGATGATAACCTGTTTCAGTGGACAGGTGAAAAACTCACCGGCCACCTCGACCTGCTCGCCTCAGTTGGCGGTAATTACCTCCGGAATACCATGTCTGACAGGGATGAAGGAAATCTGTATGCTTTTAAAATGATCAACGATAATAAGTATGATCTTAATCAATGGAACGAAGATTATTGGCAACGTCTGGACTTTTTCCTGGTTGAAACTTCCAAAAGGGGTATCATAGTGCAACTAACCCTTTGGGACCAGTTTGATATTGGTGGCAGTCGATGGCAAAACCATCCGTGGAACCCCGAACGCAATATAAACATAAAACCCGGCACCTTTAAAGGCAGGAAAGATTTTTATTCAACCGTTGAAAGAGGCGATAAGGAACAGCTCTCTTTTCAGCAGAAATATGTAAAAAAGGTACTTTCTGTAACATTACGCTACGGTAATGTACTTTACAACATAAATAACGAAAGCAGCGAGAGCAGGGAATGGGAAAATTACTGGGCTAAATATTTAAAAGAAGCAGCAGGAATAGAAGGAAAGAAGATTTTTGTAACGAACATGCAGCTCTCGGCTACCAATACCATTCGCCATATTATGACATACAGCGACATCTTCGATTTTGCGGATATCTCTCAGATCAACCAGGATTCAAAAGGGGCCAGTGGCCAGGCACATTGGGATGTTTTAATGTTCCTGCGGCAAAAAATTGCTTCATTCGGGCCGGTGCCACTGAACAATGAAAAAATTTATGGTGCTACAGACGGCAGTTCAAATTACTCAGCAGGGTCTGAAACCGAGGCCATAGACCGTTTCTGGCGCAATATTTTTGCAGGATGTGCTTCCGCCCGCTTTCACCGTCCTTCATCACCGGACAAACCCTGGGGATCGGGGTTGAACGGGCGCGTACAGACCAACCTTAAAGCACTGGAAATGCTGCTTGAAAAATTAGATATTTTTGCCTGTACCCCTCATAACGATCTGCTATCCCCCAGTGTGTCTGTCCCTTCGATGATGGAGGCCTATGTTACGGCAAAAATCGGACATCAATATGCGGTTTATTTCCCACAGGGCCGTTATAAAATTGATCTTGATCCATGGGTTTATGCCGATAAGTTAAAACTGCAATGGCTTGACATAAACGATCTTAAGTGGTCCAATCCCAAAATAGTAGAGGTCCGGTGGGTTGGAAGCAATAAAGACTGGGGCTATCAGGGTTTAATTACACTTGAAACACCTTCAAACCGCCCGTGTGTGGCTTTATTGGAAGTTATGGAGTAGAATAAACAATAAGCGCTGCTATAACCCAATTGCTATGGACATAACTTCACATCTATATTTCTGATTTGATTTCATACTCCAAAGGCATTAACCGGCAGATGGAAACTGACTACCTATTTGGTAGTTCGGATACATTAACAAATACCCGGATATTACCATGTTTATAAAAATGAGGCTGTGAATTTAAAACCTTTAGGTTTTTTACACAGCCTCATTTTTTAATTAAAACCATTCTTCAAATGGACTGGAAAATATCTTATTTCTGTTCTATAGTTCGATTACGTGTTATAATTTGAAATAGATATATGTTCCATTCATTGTTTTTATGACAACATAATCTATCTTATCGAATTACAATGGTTTGAGTTTTGTTAACATTCGCACTTTGAACTTTAACAATATATAAGCCCTGGCTTATATCAGAAACATCAAAGGATATTTTTTCTGAATTCATGATTTCTTCAGATTTTAATATTTTTCCTTCAATAGAAGAGATAGTAATCATTCCTGATTGCACATGCTGGCTGAAATTGAAGTTAATGTATCCGTTAACAACAGGATTAGGATAAATGCCTGAAGAATTCATGTCAGCTTTTTTATCAATACCTGATTGGTAATCCATAGCCCATTTTAAACAGTTATCAATTAATTTAATTCCGTTTTCTGTCAATGCATCATATACTACCTGATGAATACCCAATATAACCGCTCTGTTGGTAAGGGTTACACCGTTCACGGTACCTTTGTCAATGGCAGTAACCGCATGCTCAGTGGTCGCATCTGGATTGTATGGGGTTTTCATATCAAACACATATGTGGCATTTGATGGATCGTTGGTTTTAAAATCAACCCATGCACCAGATGATGATTCACCTGCATTTTCTGAAATCTGAAATTCATCCGGAAGACCCTGAGCGATAGGATGATCATTTAACCTAACCATAACTGAATCTTTACTGTTGCCATAATCTTCATTTTTAAGTTCAGTAGCAACCCAACCCAGTTTAGTGGCTTTGATGGCCCAAACTTTACCTACCACCATCGGAAGCGGGGCCTCTTTGTAATTTACCCATCCGGCATCGTCTGAACCAATAGCTTCACTCATAAAAGCAACATCATATCCGCTTGTTACTGCAGGAGTGGCATTAATGCTCGTTGCAGTTACTTCATATCCCAAACCCTTAATAATTTCAAACATAATTGAATCGTTCTTATTAACCCCTACATCGAAAGGTACGTTCCTTGTTAAATAAAGGACTGTTTTGGGGGTTTGTGAAAACAAGCTGCACGTTACAATAGTAATCAAAAAAAAGGTAAATAATTTTCTCATAGTCTTTTATTTTAATAGTTAATAAATTTATTTATAACATACTCAGAACTTAACAGAACCAGTATCTGTCAGTACCGTGGGGTTTATAATTTATCCTTTGCTTATACAATCAAACAACTATGTATTTATATAATTCAAAGATAATATTATTGTATTAAGATTTTAACTTAAAAAGGAAAAAACAACCTTCCCCTGAAATGACCATTCAGTTTGAAAATAAAGATTGATTTTTAAGGCCGGTAACCTTAGCTTAGATTTTTTACAATTACCCTGTTAACTGTTACTGAACCAATACTAACCCTGACAACATAAAATCCCGGCATTAGCGCTACTGTATTAATCGCTAAACTATCCTGGCAGGGTCCAAGTTCAAATTTGTTCAATAGTTTGCCATGTATGTTGTAAATTTCAATATGCCCTTGTGCCTGATATTGTTTTGGTGACGACACGGTTACATAATCATT
>JAWOHT010000135.1:0-2575 GCA_046485045.1 Bacteroidales bacterium | reverse complement strand
TTATTTTTCTACTTAGTGCGTGTAAACCTGGGACTTCTGTTAAAGATATGGAATTTATCAGAGGCGCAATAGCAAAAGATTATTCTTCGGATGTTACTGAAATAAAAATCCTGGGGGAGGGATTAAGTGATATGACAAATTATAATCTTTATTGTGTCATAGGGAATCGAGGTGGCGATCAAACAACTTGGCAGGCTTTTTTGGTCGATAATTATTTCGGATACTGGAGTGCACTGCTTGCATATGATGCAGAAGAATGGAGTGTCTATGGCTGTGCAGATTACACTGAAAATTTAGGTTATCGGATTTGTTATGTAAGGGGTTGTAGCAAATAAATCTTATGTATCATGATCGGCCGACAGCAAGCATATTAAATACCTATCGCTATTATGCTGTAAATCGAAGTGATGGCCCAATTAAATAAGCATCCAGTTATTAGCTAATTCACTGTATTATTTGAACAATCCAGCTAAGCAATCTAGGCTGGATTTATTCAATAGTGGATAGAAGAAACTAATAGATATTAAAAGATTCGTTATATTAAACCTTCCATAAACCTTAACCAGTAAGCTTCGGCGAATTGGAATGAGATATCGAACAAAAGGTGTCTATTTCTGTGTTATGTTCATGGCACGCCCCAAAGTAAAACCCCAGGTGTGTCACCCGCTGCCATCAACATTTTCCCGTCAGGGGTGAAAAGGATATCTTTGATATAACCTAAATATCTTGTTTCAGGAACTAAATATAGTAATTCTTTACCACTGCTGACATCCCATATTCGAATGTATCCAACTTGATCAGCTGAAGCAAGCAACTCTCCATTTGGTGAAAAACCCAGGCTGAGTACAGTTTCAGTATGACCAAATAATTCATGTTTTAGGTTCCCGGAATTTACTTCCCAGATTTTTATGGGATCTGAAATACCAGAAGTTGCTAAAAGCGTTCCATCTGGAGAAAGGGCGATGCCCTTTACTGCGTAGGTGTGGTTTCCAGAGAATTTTTGTTTTTCCATGGTATCAAACAAATAAACAGATGGTTGGCTTGCGCCTGAATGGGCCATTATTTGACCATCATGGGAGAATATAATGTTTTCAACGTAATCTTCTCCGCTAAATAATTGTTTTACTTTTTTGGTATCAAAATCATAGATATATATATAATATTCCTGGCAGGGGCCGATTACCAAGTAACGCCCATTTGGTGAGAAAGCCAGCGAACAGATATCATTACGAATATCCTTGTAAGGGAAATTTTCGTAATGTAAAAGCAGCTCACCAGTTTCTAAATCCCATTTATAGATTCCTTCATAATAATAACCCGATATTAAAATATTATTAACTGGCGAAAAAGCTGACGAGGATGATTTTTCATTTATGGTGAGGATTCCTTTCATCTCTGGGTAACTAAAAACCTTGATACTACTTCCGCCAGTTACTGCAAAGAGGGAACCATCCGATGAAAAGCTGATCCTGGCTGGATCACCATATGCCAATATACTTTCCAGCTGCACCAGTTGGTCAAGATTATCTTTTGTAATCACTTCATTGGCGGTTAATTTTTCCTGCGGTTGGGAAGTTGGCGTCTCAGTTTCTGTAGGCTTAGGTACCAATGTTGGAGTGTTGGTGCTTTGAAGAACAATAGTTGATGTTTTTGTGGGAGTAGAATCAGGTTTTATAGTTTCGTTAAAAATAGAAACATCACTGATTGAATCTGGGCTAATTTTAGAATAAAGGTTGTACCCGTTTTCAAAAAAAAGTGTTAATTCATCCCCATCAATCCCATAGCGGAAAACTTCTGAACTACCAACTGCAGTCAGCTTAATCCGGTTTCCTTCTAGTAACCAATAATCAAATGTAGTAACTTCAAGAAAGGGAGAACCGGATATGATAAATTTGCCATCTGACAGGAATTCAATATCATATTGAAAAGCATCATCACCATTATCCGACGAGATATATTTCCACTGTCCTAGTAAAAGCTCCTCTGGATTATCTTGTTGTCCTGCGCAAGCTACAACAAACGAAAAAATGGTCATTAGAAACAATAATTTCTTAATTGCGCTCATCGTGTTCACCTTTTGTATTGTCAGAAAAACGAACATGTAAAGTTAAATTTGAAATAATTTTAATTTTATCATCATTTTACAAATGCTTACACATCTTTTTTGCTGCAGATCGCGTTCAGCATGGAAATTTCGTTCAAAGATCGATTAATTTTCATTGGTCAGAAATTTTTATCCGGTGTATAATTGCCACAACATTTCATTATTGCCTCATTAAAATCATTCATTTTAAGAGTCGGGAGGACACATGAAGTCATTAATCGGTCAGATCAGAAAAATCCACTTTTTTCCCGTTGTCATTATTGCATTATGTTCTATTTTATTATCTGCCTGCGGCATTGGTGTTGCCGAAACCGACATCACTGTGTATAAGGATAAATATAAGTTGGTGACGGTGATTAGCATTTCACCCGAACAAATGCGCATGATCGGCAGCCCTGGTGTTTTTGAAAGTGCACTGGAGGAAGAGGTCTTAGATGCAAGAAAAGAGGGAATCAATATTAAGTGGCGCGA
>JAWOHT010000228.1:0-14826 GCA_046485045.1 Bacteroidales bacterium | reverse complement strand
CTGGCAGATATCCTTCTCTATCACGTGGTTGCTGCTAAGGCCATGTCGGGAGACCTCTCAAACAACCAGATCATCACTACCCTGCTTGGCAAAGATGTGAAGGTAACCATCAATGGCGAGGGCGTTTTCATCAACAATGCCAAAGTCACCATGGCTGATATCAAAGCCGACAACGGTGTGGTGCATGTGATAGATGCAGTGCTGCTGCCACCTGTTGCAACAAGCCTGTTTGAAAGATCAGAAGAGGCGAATCAATTGGGTATCTATCCAAACCCTGCTTCAGATTACCTGGTATTATCAATTAACAATATTGCGGAATCGGGATATCTGAAAATCATCAATACAAACGGCACTGAGCTTATTAACAGATACCTTGAAAACGTGACATCTCCTGTTGACATCAGTATGCTTGAAAAAGGAATCTACTTTATCATGCTTCAAACATCCAATGATAGTTTCAACGGAAAACTCCTGGTTAAATAGTAGTAAGGATAAAAAAAAGGCTGCCGATTTACCAGGCAGCCTTTTTTTATAACTGAATATTGGGCTTAATTTATTTTTTTTCTTTCTGATTATTAACCTATAGATTTTACCCTGTTAAAGGAGATTGCTTTCAGCAACCATCGGGGTAATGGTTTTTCAGGATTTCTGTCTCTAAGGTTCAGGAACCAACCTAATTTTTTCATGATAGGAATTTTATGGGTTTCAACAAATTCAATCAGGGTGCCATCGGGATCTTCGGTATATGAAAATGCTCCGGCAGCCTCACCCATATCGAATGTATCACCGGCATCAACCGTAAAAGGATAACCCTTTACTTTGCACTCTTCGCGCAACAGTTTCATTCCCTGTATATCAAAACATATGTGTATAAACCCAAGGTCGCCCCAGAGCCTTTCATTGAAAATCTTCTCAGGTTTTCTGTCGGTTACCTGTACCAATTCAATCTCACTGGCGCCAAAGACCGGGCTGAAAGCCCCGGTACGCGGCTTGCTATGTTGAAGCAACACCCTCCTGATTTTATTTTTTCCGCCTTGTACCTGACTAAAATCGCTGAAAACATCTGTAGCGTCATACACTGTTATATCATACCCGAGAATATCCCTGTAAAAAGCAATCGATTTTTCCGTATCAGTAACGCCAATCACTGCACCATATACTGCACCGGTAAGGCATTTGTTTTTAAGAAACCAGTTATTGCTGTGAACGATCTGAAAAGTATTTCCAAAAGGATCTTTCAGAAAAAAAGATTCATCACCTTTCGGGTCTTTCATGGGCGAACCAAGCACATCCACTCCTTTTGTCACGAAATCGTCATATACTTTCTTTACATTTCTTGTCTTGATCTTTGCTGCAAATAATCCCAGATCGCCAAGCTGAACCGGAAATTTTGGGGCTTCAGGAGTACGTTCTTTGTATTGCCATATCTCAAATCCGCCGCCACCTTGCATATTCAGTGCAAGAACGGCATGCCTGGCCCTGGGTTTACCCCCTGTATAGGGCAACATATGTTCTGCAACGGCAGCTTCCTCAAACATTCTTATATCCACGCCAAAAAAATCCTTATACCATCGCCATGCCTCATAAACATCCGATACACCAATACCGATCTGTTGTATCCCGCAAATATTCTTCTCCTTCATTTTTATCATCCGTTGTTTAAGACTGCGAATATAGTAAAAATCAGGTAGGTTTGACCTTTGAAGCCAAAATATAGTATAGCCACGGAAGGAACCTGCGTATGTAAACCATCAATACTTCTTTTCCACCGGTTACAATCTCTTTGCGGCCTTTCCGCAGCGCCCTGAGTACCCTTCTGGCAAAAACATCTGCAGGCAATCCTTTGGCCTGCCCTTCGTCCATTTTTCCATAAGCAGTGCCATCTTTTGTGATAGCATTTATCGAAACATTTGTTAAAATTCTGCCCGGACAAATAATGGTAACCTTAATATTCTTAAGGTAAAGTTCACTTCTCAATGTATCAAAGAATCCATGTAATGCATGTTTTGATGCAGCGTAGGCCGAGCGCAGCGGAAATCCGAATTTACCAACTACACTGCTCATTACAGCAATTTGGCCTCCACCCGATGCAATCATATAAGGCAGAAGTGCCTTTGTAAGGGTAACTGCACCAAAAAAATTTATTTCGAACACTTTACGGTCAATTTCAACAGGTGTTTCAACCACAAGCGATCGTTGGCTTATACCTGCATTGTTAACAAGGATATCAACCTTAGTACATCTGTTTATAACATTTGTAACCGCGTTAACAATACTTTCGCTGTTTTCCAAATCAAACGGCACAACCTGGGGCATGGAGGTTCCTATGGTTGATATTTCATCGACCAGTTTTGCCAGTTTTTCGGCATTTCTTGCAGAAAGCACCACCCGTGCCCCCTGCCTGGCAAATTCTAAAGCCAAAGCTTCCCCTATTCCCGAAGAGGCACCGGTAATCCATACGATTTTATCTTTAAACTTCATTTCAGGTTGATTTCAGAAATTTTGTAACTATAATGTCTGTTAAATTAACAATTTCTTTTCGCAGTTTTGGAAGGAAATCGCTACTATCACGGTGTTGACGCGAATACTTTATGAACCGGAACCTGGCACACAGTTTTTTCCACCAGATATAATAATTATAAGCAAAAATACCCGACAATGGAAGCATAATGATATATAACCAGGAAAAAAGCGCCCCCGGGATAAAAATAGCCGCCAGAACAGACATAATGATGTAATAGAGGGGAAAAACCAGCATACCAACCACATATTTTACAGAACTGTGAAACTGTGCATCTTTGATGTTTTTTACAGCTAAAGTGGGTAATTTATAAGGTAGCAGGTTATTAATGAGGCCGATAAAAAATAACGGTAGCGATAAAGCCAGTATCATTGCTTTGAGGTATTCGGCCAACCTGCTGAATTTGCCCTTTTCAACAATCCAGTCGCGAATATTCAGCAATCTTAACTTCTCAGTATAATCACTAACCAGTTTATCAACTTTTTTTATCTGAGCGGGATCATCGTGCAATTGAAGATCAAGAATTTCAATCATTTTCTTGTCGGCTTCAAACCGGGTGTGCAAATTGTCTCCCTGTATCTTTAAATGCCCGCGCATAGGTTTGTTGAAAATGGTTCTGAGGGCCATATAGGTGTCATAATACGCTTCGGTACGTATATCAATTATAAGTTTGCTTATCTCCCCGGCAAGTCTCTCTTTGAGATCGTTCATTGACTTTACCCTATCATCTTCGTTTACAGGGAAATAATCACTTACTTCAATTGGGCTTCCAAAATTAACATAAACTGAGGTCCTGAAATTAGTATAATGCCCGTAATCTATTCCTATCGGGATGATCTTTACACCCGGTGAATTCTTAAAATCATTCTGTGCCTGGAATGCCATCCTGAAAATTCCTTTAACAAGAGGCCTTAGCCTGCGTTTATCCCCGTGATTGCCTTCCGGGAAAATACCGACAGGATTATACTTATTGCGAAAAACCTGTAATGTTTTTTCAAAAATTTCATCGTTTTTTCTTACATTATCGAGTCCGTCTCTGATACGGAATATTGGTAAAATATTCGCAAAATGGAGAAAATGTTTAAGAACCCTTCCTTTAAAAATGTCTGCACGAGCCAGAAACACAATTTGAAAAGGTGTATTACAAACCAGTGCAAGTGCATCCATGAGCGCGTTCTGATGGTTTGCCGCCAGTATAACTGGTTGATTTTTTGGAATATTTTGCAAGTTATTCACATATATTTTTCTGTAAAAAATCCTATAGCACAACGTTGCATATTTCTGTACCAGCCAGTAATCCCATGTCCACTGGTCAATTACCCTTTTCACCATCAAATTCAATTTTAAAAATTAAAAAATACAAAGATATAACTTCAATACTCTTATAAAAATATCGGAAATTAAACCTGAACTATTTAACCCGTGGATAACTATATAATTCTTGAATGATTATTGCAAATTGACAAGGTTTTTATCTAAGAAAAATGTAAATTAAGATAAATTTTTGAATAATGAACAGTGCATTTTTTCCATGGAAAGATGAATATGCCACAGGCATTGAAGTTATTGACAATCAGCATAAAAAACTGATTGAACTAATTGACAGGCTCTACAGCTCTTTTATGCAGCGCAGCGAGAAAGAGCATATGCAGCATATTCTTAAAGAGGTATTGGATTATGCAAATTATCATTTCGATACTGAGGCTGAGCTGATGAGAAAGCATAATTACCCGAAAACCAGTGAACATATTTCAATACATGATGCATTTGTCGCCACAGCAATTGAATTCAGACATAAACACCGTTATGGGGGAGTGGTTACATCGTCGCTTATGAATTTTCTGCGTACCTGGCTAAATGACCACATTCTCCGGGCCGACAGAGATTATATCCCTTACATAAAAAATGAATCAGTATAACAATCGTTGAAAAACTGCCATACTAAAGCTCGCGCAGGGTTGAACCGGCAACTGTAAGAATATCCTGAACAGTATCCTGGTTTTCTGCTTCAGCATAAAGCCTGATCAAGGGCTCTGTTCCGGAAGCCCTGATGAGCAGCCAGCGGCATTCGCCAAAGAAAAACTTATACCCGTCGAGGTCTTCAACTTTCTGAACCTTATATTCACCGAAAGCGGTAAAACTTCCTTCATTACATTTCTCGAGAACCTTGTTCCTTATGTTTTTATTGAGTTCGATATCCAGTCGCCCACAGGCAAAAGGCCCTGTAACCGAGGCTACTTCATCGAGCAGCTGTTTTACAGATTTACCACTTTCAGTCATCCATTGCAGCAGCATAATTCCGGCATATACGCCATCTCTTTCGGGAAAGTGCGTACCAAATGCAATACCTCCGGATTCTTCCCCTCCTAATAAAACATATTCAGAATTCATTATCCTGGTTATCTCCCTGAACCCGATTTTCGACCTTTGCACTTTTAGCCCGTAAAAAGAGCAGAGCTTTTCGACCTGTGAGGTCACCGAAAATGAAACGACAACTGTACCTTTTTGTTTTTTATAACCTGCCAGATAGTGTATAAAAAGAAGAATGGTCTGGTGCGAATTAATATAATTGCCTTCATTGTCGTACAACGCGAGGCGGTCTCCATCGCCGTCGGTGGCAATTCCGCAATCGAACTGCTTACTGTGCCATATCAATTCCGACAGTTCATGCAGGTTTATATGAATCGGTTCGGGAGGGATTCTCTTAAAGGTTGGGTTTACCTCGCAGTGCAAAAGCACAGAATCGGGAAACAGTTTTTTGAACACATTCTGTCCGCTTCCGTACATAGCATCAAAAGCCACCTTTTTTGAAAATGCATTCAAGGCATCAAAATCAAAATCATCTTTAATCTGCTTGATATAGATAGTTTCGAGGTTAATATACTGAATAAGGCCATGCTCGAGCAGGTAGTTCCAGTTAAGCAGATCGAGGTCTATTTCATAACTGTCGTTCAGAAGGTTTTCTATGTCTTTGATGTCTTTTTCGGCCAGCGCCCCACCCTGGTCTCCCCTAAGCTTATAACCATTGTAAATTGCAGGATTATGGCTTGCCGTGATAATTATCCCACAATTTGCTTTCAGTTTTTTTATTCCCAGAGAAACCATAGGTGTAGAAACAAATTGCTCGGGAATATAAACCCTTATATTCTTTGATGCGAGGATTTTCGCCACTGCCTCCATAAACATTTCACCACCAAAACGGCAGTCGTACCCGACCACAACCGAAGGGTTCCGGTACTTCATTATCAACCACTGGGCAGTGGCATAGGCCAGCTTTGATACATTTGCTATCGTAAAATCTTTAGCTATTACTGCACGCCAACCATCCGTTCCAAATTTAATCTTATCCATTAGTACATGGTATTAGCAAAAAAATCATCATCAGAAAAACCTGTATGAAATTAATTCAAACTTTTTATACCTTAAAAAAAACATATCACCATTATCTGTAAATTCTTCTGCGAGACAAGGCTCTTTGATACAAACGTGCATTTCTATTATGTTGTTCCAGACTTTTGGCAAACTCGTGATAGCCAGAAAAATCTGCCCTGGCACAAAAATAGAGGTATTCATGTTTTTCATAATCGAGAACGGCATTAATTGAGACAATTGACGGAATACGTATTGGCCCAGGTGGCAAACCTGCATTTTTGTATGTATTAAAAGGAGACTCCACATCAAGCTGATGTTTTAGTATCCTGCTAACATTAAAATTACCCATGGCATACTTAATGGTAGGATCGGCCTGCAATCTGATACCCTTTGCAAGACGGTTAATATATACTCCGGCAATTCTTGATTTTTCATCATCTTTTCGTGTTTCTTCCTCCACAATTGACGCCAGTGTTGACACTTCGGCCGGCGTAAGACCTATAGCAGCTGCCTTGTTTAATCTTTCTTTAGTCCAGAACTTTTCGTATTCTTTCTTCATCCTGTTAAAAAAACCCATGGCATCGGTATTCCACCAGAATTCATATGAGTTTGGAATAAACATGGCTTTTACAGTATAATAATCAAAACCATGCTCTTTTAAAAAAGCAACATCCCTAAAAAGGGTCATTATTGATGCAGAATCAGCCTCGATCTGTTTCGAAATTGTTAATGCCATCTGTTCAGGAAACCTGATATTGTTGAACGTAACGTAAACAGGTTTTTGCAAACCGGCCCTCAACATATTAATCAGTTGATTGTTAGACATTCTGTTTTTGAGGACATACCTGCCTGGATATACATGGCGGGGGTAATTTTTTCTTATTGCGGCCCAGTCGAAGGTTTCAGGGTTGATCAACACCTTCTCGTTATCAAATATTTTTTTTACATCTTCATAGGTCGAACCGGTCGGGATGAATACAGTATGCTCCTTTTTTTTCAGCTTTACATTCGGTACATAAGCTTTTTTATAAGTCCCGATACCCCATATACCTATAAAAAAGAAAATAATTACCAGCGAAAACAAAATAACCTTTATCAGCTTATGATCCTGCATAATATAAATTAAATGTATCGTACAAAAAAACGATAAAATTATACTTTTATTACATATAACTGTCCGGCTTCGTCACGAATAACCTTAATTTTCTCACCTTTTTCAATATACCCGATTTCAGCTTTTGCATCAAAAATCTCACTATCAATTTGCACCAGTCCCGAGGGTCTTAAAATTGTATAAGCAATGCCTGCCCTGCCAATCATTTCTTTCTGGTGAAGGTCAATGCCCACATAGCCTTCTTCCTGTTTCTGAACGGTATTGAGGGCCAGCTTAAAAGTTTTGGAGGTAAAGAGCTGTTTGCTTATGAGAATGGAAGAAACAAAAGCAACTGAAACTGAAATAACTACAGTAAGGAAAGCTTTCAAAACCCTGTCCATTGCATGAATACCCTCAAACTCAAATACTACATTGTCTATCATGGCCATGGTAAGCCCGGTTATTACCAGAATGATCCCCGATACACCGGCTACACCAAAACCGGGAATGACAAAAATTTCCAATCCCAGAAGTATCAGTCCAACTACAAAAACAATCAATTCCCAGTTTTGGGCAAGGCCTTCAAGATAGAGCGGGGCAAAATAAAGCAGCGCTGCACATGCTGCTGCAGCAAGCGGAAATCCAACTCCAGGCGTTTGCAGTTCAAAATAAATGCCCCCGATGATGATCATTATTAACAGCCCCTGCATCAAAGGACTTAACAAAAAGCCGATAATCTTATCAAGTCCTGTTGCTTTATATTCAATGACCTTATAATCGCTTAATCCTGCCATTTTCAAAACCTCCGGGACATTATCGGCGATACCTTCGCAATAATTGTTTTGCTGCGCTTCCTCAGCAGTAAAGGTAAGAACCTGGCCCTCCTTAACAATACCTTCAACTTCAAGCACCGGGTCAACCATGGCTTCGGCAATTTTCGGGTCGCGGCGCCATTGTATAATAGTGTCATTCCCATTTATCAAAGTATCCCTTCCGTGTGCTTCGGCTGTGGCACGCATGGTAGACCGCATAAAAGACTGGTACTTGTCAGGAACCTGTTCACCTGTCTGGTTTACCACTGTGGCTGCGCCAATGCTGCCTCCCGGACGCATGTAAATACTGTCGCACGCGATGGAGATTAAAGCCCCTGCTGAAATAGCCTGATTATCAATAAAAACCATAACCGGAATATGTGAATTCAGGATTTTAGTCCGTATTGAATCGGCAATATTTACCATACCTCCATAGGTATTCATGTGAATTAGTATATAAGAAGCCCCTGCCTTCTCAGCCTCTTCAAAAGCACGCTGTGTAATGCGCCATACAGGTTTGGCAATTTCATCTTTAATATCAAACCTGTAAACAATAAGGTTCTCTGCGCTTTTGGGCGATTCTGTACGTACAGTGTCTATACCGGCCGAAACAAAGCCAAATAAAGCAATAGCTAAAAATACCCTCTTAATTCGCGAATTCATGTTTTAATATTCAGTTTAATAAAGGGTTAAAATTATAAAATATTCTGATGCCCCGTTGATCCTAACCTTACAAATATAACAATTCCTTTTTTAGCTGGCTTTTTTAATTGCCGTCAACCTGTTTTAATATATACACCCCATGTATGAAATTTTTTCTAACTTTGTATCTTTTCTAAGTATACGAACATGAATTTTGATTCGTTGAATTCGATATCGCCTGTTGATGGCCGCTATCGTAACAAGGTTGCAGAACTTGAAAGATATTTCTCAGAATTTGCGCTTATTAGATACAGGGTGCTTGTTGAGATTGAATATTTCATTGCATTGTGCGAACTGCCTTTGGCGCAGCTCTCAGATTTCGACCAAAGCCATTTCGCAGCATTAAGACGCCTGGCTGTCGACTTTAAACTGGCAGATGCACAATACGTTAAAGAGATAGAAAAGACCACCAACCATGATGTAAAGGCCGTTGAATACTATCTGAAAGAGGAATTCGTCAAATTAGGGCTTGAAAAGCACAAAGAGTTTATACATTTCGGATTGACATCACAGGATATCAATAATACGGCAATCCCTCTTTCGCTGAAAGATGCCGTGAACGAAGTCTATTTGCCCCTGTTGCAAAAGGTTATTGATAAATTACTCGGCCTTTCTGATGAATGGAAACAGGTAACCATGCTTGCCAGAACGCACGGACAGCCGGCATCACCCACCAGGCTCGGAAAAGAAATTGCAGTATTCTCCGAACGGCTCCAGGTACAGCTCAAACAGTTAATAAACATACCATACCCGGCAAAATTCGGTGGTGCAACCGGTAATTTCAATGCTCATTGTTCAGCATATCCGAAGGTTGACTGGAAAGAATTTGCCGACCATTTGGTAAACAGCGTTTTAGGCCTTTCGCGCTCTCAGACAACAACCCAGATTGAACACTATGATAACCTTGCAGCCATCTTTGACTGCATGAGGAGGATTAATACCATCCTTATTGATCTCGACAGAGATATCTGGACCTATATCTCAATGGATTATTTTAAGCAAAAGATAAAGAGTGGCGAGGTAGGATCATCGGCGATGCCCCACAAAGTAAACCCTATTGATTTTGAAAATTCAGAAGGCAACCTCGGTATCGCCAATGCCATTTTCGAGCACCTTGCCTCAAAACTACCCATATCAAGGCTCCAGAGAGACCTTACAGATTCAACTGTTTTACGTAATATCGGGGTTCCTGTTGCCCATACCGTTATTGCTTTCAAATCGCTGCTCCGCGGGCTTGACAAACTTTTACTTAATCAGGACAAGATTCAGAAAGACCTCGAAGAAAACTGGCTGGTTGTGACAGAAGCCATTCAGACTATCCTGCGCCGGGAAGGGTATCCCAATCCTTATGAAGCACTGCGCGACCTTACACGCACAAACCAGAAAACCGGGTTTAAAGAGATCAATTCATTTATTGACACACTTAATATAAGCGGTTCGGTTAAAGAAGAGTTGAAAAGGATTACACCCCAAAATTACACAGGCTGCTAAAGATGGGTACGCTAAACGTCGAGAAAGTATATGTGCTTCATGTGAAAAAAGGATATGAAGCGCGGCTTGAGTCCATTAAGAAACAATTTACCCAATACGGCATTGATTATGAGTTAATTCTTGATGGCGACATCACCGACCTGAATAGCACAAACCTGGATACATACTTTAAGGGTGAGATTAAGGAAAAAGCAAATTCCGTAACCTCCTGCACCATGAAACATCTGCTGGCATACCAACAGATGGCTAACAAAGGCTATAAAGACTGTCTTATATTTGAAGATGACATTATTCTTATGCCAGATTGTATTGAGGTGATTAATAAAACCCTCGAAGAGATAAAAACACGAGCCGATATTGATGAAAAAAAAGCATTCATTTCTTATGAGAACTCAAGAATGAAGCTGGTACCGGTAAGCAAAAGAATTCCGGGCCAATACCTTTACAAGGCTGATTCACCCCGTTACGCGGGCGCTTACTACATTACTGGTGAAATCGCCAGGTCAATCATGCAACATACGCTCAAACATAAATGTGAATACGTGAGCGACTGGTACCTGAATATTTATCAGAAAGAATTCAACATGGACATCTACTGGTGCCATCCGCCAGTTGCAGAACAGGGGAGCCACAGCGGAAAGTTCAGGTCGGGATTAAGCAGGAAAAAAGCAGGGCTGCTTAGAAGAATTGCCTGGAATTCGCAGAAAATATATAAATCAATAATAATTAACTTTAAATAACACCATAAATTAAGCCTTTCTATCTAATAAAACAGATATGTTAAAAAAACTAATCAGTATCCTGAAATATGTTTTGCCCTATAAAACAAATGTCGTGTTTGTATTTCTTTTTCATCTGTTAGCTTCTTTTTTCTCAGTCTTCTCACTCACGATGATAATACCCTTCCTGAATATTCTTTTCGGTAAGTTTCCCATGGTAACCGAAACTGTGCCGTTTGAATTATCTTACAAATCTATTGAAACCAATTTTTCTTATTTAATAAGCCAGCTAATTAATATTAAGGGAGAGATGGCCGCTCTGGGCATAATAAGTGCGCTGATATTGATACTTTTCTTACTAAAGAACCTGTTTACCTACCTTGCTTCTTTCTTTATGTCGCCTGTAACCACCGGTGTTGTCTGCGACCTTCGCAATGCTATTTATTCTAAGGTCCTGCAATTACCTTTGGGATACTATTCAGAAGAACGCAAAGGAGACATCATTGCAAGGGTAAGCAATGATGTACTTGAAGTAGAAGTATCTGTCTTGCGGTCTTTGGAGCTAATATTCAAAGACCCCTTGCTGATTATTATATACCTTACAACCCTTATTATTATGAGCCCGCAACTTACAGGGATAGTGCTGTTAATGCTTTTGGTCACAGGGGCAGTAATTGGGCAGATCGGCCGCTCACTGCGCAAAACATCGGTTAAAGTACAACACCAGCTGGGGCATTTATTATCGCTGTTTGAAGAAACACTAGGTGGGCTTAAAATAATAAAATCATTCAATGCCGAAGAGAAATCGGAAAAAAATTTCGTTGATTCAAATAACTATTTTAAAAACCTGGTGATAAAAATGTGGCGCAGGAGAGACATGGCCTCGCCCATGAGTGAATTCCTAGGGGCAGTGGTGGTAGTTACCATTGTATATATCGGTGGCAGGCTTGTGCTTTCAAATAACCAATTGCTTGAACCTGCAAAACTTATAGGGTATCTGGTTATCTTTTCACAGATTATTCAGCCTTCAAAAAGCTTTTCCCAATCATATTATAATATATTGAAGGGTTATGCCTCTGTTGAACGTATTGATAAAATATTGCAGGCAGAAAACCATATTAAAAATGAACCGGGAGCTCTTGATCTTCATGGTTTTAATCACTCAATCGAATACAGAAATGTAAGCTTTCAATACAGGGAGGCGCCTGTTCTTAAACAGATAAACCTTTTAATAGAAAAGGGAAAAACAATAGCTTTTGTTGGGCAATCGGGATCGGGAAAAACAACCATTGTAGACCTCTTGCCTCGTTTTTGGGATGTACATCAGGGAGAGATTTTGATTGACAGGATACCCATTAAGAAAATAAAGATAAGCGACTTGCGCGGACTTATGGGTATTGTAAGCCAGGAACCTGTTTTATTCAATGATACTTTTTATAACAATATAGCCTTTGGTAAGGAAATTATTACCGAAAAAGAGGTGATAGCTGCCGCAAAAGTGGCCAATGCACATGATTTTATAATAAACTCTGAAAACGGGTACCACACCAATATCGGCGACCGCGGAAGCAAACTATCGGGCGGGCAGCGGCAAAGAATAAGCATTGCCAGGGCAGTGTTGAAAAATCCGCCAATTCTTATTCTGGATGAAGCAACATCGGCACTTGACACAGAATCTGAACGGCTTGTTCAGGATGCACTTACCAGTTTAATGAAAAACAGGACTTCACTGATCATTGCCCACAGATTATCTACCATTGTTCATGCTGACGAAATATGTGTAGTGAAAAATGGCGAAATTGTTGAACGGGGAAAACATGATGACCTTATAAAACTTAATGGAGATTATAAAAAATATTTCGACATGCAGAATTTTTCATAGCAAGCCTTTCTGTTCAGTACTTAAGAAAATCATCATATGCTGTCTGAAGCAGGGCTTTCCCTTTCAGTACTAACTGTTCATTGTAATTTCCTTCTGTAAAATTTAAACTTCCCGAATTGCCATTATAAATATATTTGAAGGTATCTGTCACAAATCCAAATCCTTCATTATAAGAGTAACAGGCATAACCTTTATATTCACTGTTAAAGATATTATTGCTGAATTTATAGTTACCGCCATCTAAATTCAGCTGGTAAAGCAATGTTGCCGCAAGGTCTGTTTGCATTGAGATTTTCGAAACAATAGTATCTTTTTCCACTACCCCGCCAGTCCATAGCATCGGCACCGAATAGTTACCGGCATGCTCCGCCGCGGTATTCCCGGGCATCCTGCTGCCATGGTCAGCAACAACCACAACCAGTGTATTATTCCAGAATTCTGATTTCGAAAATCTTTGAATGAAGTCGTAAAGACAACTATCGGTATAATAAGCACCACTGAAAAACTTATTGTCATCGCTGTCTTTTCCAAACTTAGGTTTAACAGGAATATCAAACGGATCGTGGTTACTGAGGGTAAACAGGGTTTTAAAAAACGGGGTGTCTTTTTTGGTAAGCAAATCAGTATAAAGTTTATCAAAAACAAACTCGTCGGGAGCGCCCCATTTCGACAGATTTTTTTCACCTTTAAAATCCTTATCTGAAATAATGTCTTGAAAACCAATTGAAATAAGATATGATTTCAGGTTGAAAAACTCAATATCGCCACCATAATAAAACGATAAATGATACCCCGCATCTTTCAAATCGCGCGGAAATGCGGGCAACCTGCCTGCTTTGTCGGGAAATTTCATCACAGAGGTATTCCCCAATGCCGGAAAACCACTGAATAATGCCACTATTCCTTTGTCTGAACGGTCACCGTTTGCATAAAAATTTTCGAACAATATACCAGAACTGCTCATTTTATTGAATCCAGGTGTGATACCCGGAATGCCTCCCAACGGCTCAATAACTTTCGCTGTAAAACTTTCCAGAATAATCAATATCACATTTGGCCTATTGTAGGTGATAATCTTTTTATCGGAAGGGCCATTTTCTATAAGACTTTCCAAAAGTATTCCGGCAGTATCTTTTGCAAAAAACTCATATGGATTGTTTTTGGTTTCTTTATTGGTAAAAGAATAGCCCAGGTTCCAAAACAAATTAATGGCCGCATGATTTAAATAATTATCCGTATGAAAATAAGCAGAAGAAAGGTTGACAGGTGAAGTATTGAACCCTCCCCGTATAGGAATAATCAATGCGGGAACAAGGAACAAAATGACAAGACGCTCACTAAAACTGCCCTTTGTAATAATTTTCATCACGGGTAAAACAGAACTATTAAATACCCTGATTAATAAATATGAAAAAACAACAGATAAAAACAAGCCCAGGAAAATAAATCCTGTTGATACCGAAGCAACCATCTCATCAGGATTTTTGATATATAACACTGGTGTATTGTCGAGCCTGAATCCCCAGAATTTGTAAAGCGCAATATCTGTAATAATGAATATGGGAAAAAGTACAAGAATAATATAAGTATAAATCCTTATGAATTTGTACCCAAACCTGCCATTAAAAAAAGAAGTAACAAACAGGGTAACCAAAGGAATGATTAGTATATATCCTATAACAGAAAAATCGAGTTTAAAACCATGATAGAATACTCCAGTTATTGATTTAAAATCAAAGGTTAAGGTCTTTTTAAAAAAAGCCAAAAGAAATAAAACCTTTAAAGTAAAAAAAAATAAAATCCAAAATATCACATAAAATATAACGAACTTAATCCGGGGTCCTGATATGTAACTGTTATCTTTCAATTTATTCATAATAATGGTTACTGCCCTGAAATGCAAATGTAATGATTCTTATCTGGTATTTGATAAAAAACCTGCCGGGGCAGCAACCAGTCTGAGGAAATATAAAATTGTGATAATAATTGACAATTGAATCAAATTTTCATAACTTTGACATTATAAGAAAGATAATAATAGATTTTAATTGTTTTTTGAAATTTTTGATAATTATTTTTCAGGTTTCGTTGTCATGTTAATTTTAATCTCAATTTATGCGGTGAACCCTGCCAGGACAAACAATCCCACTCGCGCATTAAAAAAAGTTGTCGTGGTTGTATAAACAAATTAAGGTAAGAATTTTAGTTTTCGTTTTCAAGGGTAATAATTATTG
>JAWOHT010000191.1:0-9513 GCA_046485045.1 Bacteroidales bacterium | reverse complement strand
GATATATGATTAAGCCGTTGTCGTACATAGAAATCACATCTTTTTATAACCGGCTTCGTAATTTAATTACCAGAATTGATAATAATTATTATGCCAATTATGGGAAAATTGGCTCCTACGGCATAGAATTAGATATAAAACAGAACATCACCCCGTTTACTTTCTTTTTTAATTATTCATTATTATTTCCTGATACCGTTTTTACCGATGAAAGCTTTAATAAAATAAACGTGCATAAAAACGAGTTCTGCCACTTTCCTAAACATACTGTTAACGCCGGCATTCATTTCAACTATAAAAAACTCATTGATTTGTCACTTTTCGGACAATATGCATCCGGGTTCCGCTCAATACAGCAATATGAAGTAGATGACCGGCTGATTTTAAATTCAGGGATAGGCATTAAATTAGCCAAGAGGTTCATTCTTCGTTTCAATGTGTACAATTTATTTGATAAATATTACAAACTTGGAGATCCTTCTGTTATCCCTGTCGAACAACCCGGGAGGTGGTGGAATTTCAGTTTGATGTACGAAATTTGATTTTAACACAGATTTATTGAGAATGAAGTCGATACCATTGATATTGATGCTGATTCTTCTTATCAGAATCAGTTTGGTTACTGCACAACAAGATGAGGAAAGCATAAAAGCATCTCTTATCTATTATTTTATTTCATATGTCAACTGGCCAAATGAAAATGAAATAACAAAATACAAAATAGGGGTACTTTCTAAAAATGAGTTGATTTTTCAGGAATTAATAAAAATAGCAGCCGTAAAACAGGTAAAAGGCAAACCCTTTGAGATAACCAACTTAAAAAATATTGGCAATATAAATAATATCCATATTCTGGTTACAGGAATTGATTATAATGAAAGACTTTCTGAAATATACGACTCAGTAACAAATAAAGGCATTCTGCTGATATCAGATAATTCGCGGGAGCAATTGTTTTCGATGATAAATTTTAAATCAGAACCCAACAGCACACAAATTGAATATGAAGCCAACAGGCGGAATTTATTAAATAACGGGTTTACACTAAGGAATGAACTGTTGCTGTATGGCGGCTCGTATGTAGATATAAAAGAACTTATTACCGAAGCCGAAGAAAGATTGAGTTCGGTACTTAACAATATTGAAATACTTGAAGAAGAGATTTCGTTGACAGAAAACCAGCTTTCACTGAAAAACAAAACCATTGAAGATTTGTACAAGGCAATAGGTTCGTACCAGGAAGAATTGAATATAAAAAACCTTCAGTTCAGGGAAGTGTCGCAACAAATATCAGAAAAACAGGAATTACTTCAGCTTAAAAACAAGGAATTATCTGATCAAAAGCAGCAACAAAAAAAAATTATAGCAGAAATAGAGGACAGAAAAATTGAATTGGAAGAGGCCGTAACAAATTTGCAGTTACTGAAAAAAGAAATATCGGATCAACAGAAAGAAATTATAAAACAAGATGAAATACTGGCGAAACAAGATTACAAGATCAAAACCCAAAAAAGAAACATATTTCTAATTGCCCTGCTCCTGGCGGTATCTGTAATCATGATCATTTCTCTGTTTCATTCGTATGCATTTAAAAGAAGATTAAATGCAAAGCTGTCACATTCAAATACCTTATTGCTCGAAAACAAAACCGAATTGGAGCAGACCATTAAAAAACTAAAAGAAACCCAGGCCCAGCTTGTTCAATCAGAAAAAATGGTTTCGCTTGGTATGATAACTGCAGGAATTGCCCACGAAATTAACAATCCGATAAATTTCATCAATTCCGGCAACGAATTATTACCAGACATCATAAATTCAATTAAAAAAAAAGTTGATATTAATGACCCTGAAACAAAAGAAACCCTTGGCAATCTTAACCTTGTTTATTCAAGTATAAATAAGGGGGTAGAACGCACCATTCAGATTATCTCAAGCCTGAATAATTATGTAAGATCTGACAATAATGTATTTTCGTCTCATAATATTATTGAAAGCCTGAACGACGCAATTCTTATTCTTAATAACCGGCACAAAGACCGGATACAGATTCATGAAAATATCGGGCAGATTCCATTAGTGGAATGTATACCCGGAAAAATATACCAGGTGTTTATTAATCTTCTGTCGAATGCAATTGATGCTATCAATGACAAAGGCGATATCTATATATCTATTAATAAAATAGATAGCAAACCAGAAGTTGAGATTCTGATAACCGATACCGGTGGGGGTATTAAAGAAGAACATCTTCCGTTTGTGTTCGATCCTTTTTTTAGCACAAAAGAAGTGGGCAAAGGCACAGGATTAGGATTATATATCGTATACGGAATTGTAAAACAGCACAATGGAAATATTGAAGTTGAGCCGGGCAATGGTAAAGGAGCAAAATTTATCATTAACCTTCCGGTTTTTCATTCAACCGGCCAACCGAATTCAGGCTAAAATGCTAAACAGTTCTTCAAGAATTACCTCTTTTGTCCAGGGTTTCAAAAAATACCGGTGAACCAGACGCTGATTGCCCTCAAGCATCACGCATGCATCAATGTAACCGCTGATAACCAGACATTTCATCCCGGGATGCTTTTTTTTCACCTCTTTGATAAAATCAATCCCATTCATTCCCGGCATTTTAAAATCAGTAATTAATATATCAACAGGCTGATTTTCAATTATATTTATTCCATCTAACGGTGAAATAGAAGTTAATACCTTAAAGTATTTATTAAAATGGGCATCGAACAATTGGAGATTAACCGCCTCATCATCAACATACAATACAGTTTTACCCTTGGTTTCCATGAAATCCCGTTTACCTGCTCATTTGTAAAAAAAAATAAATATATGTATTTATAATCAAATTTCAATCTATTCATCTATTTTTCGTGTTCAGGTTAATCATCTTTGTAGCTGCTTTAAAATATCGAAGAAAAAGAAGTGTTTAACGTGATGCTCGATTTAGTAAGACTTTAACAGAGAAATATAAACCTCGGGATAAAGTTGATTTAATTCTTGAGAAAGGTCAAATTATCATAAAACCATTGATAAGACCAAGAAAAGGTTGGGAAAAGATGACAGACCCCAAACCGATTGCGATTTCAATATATAACACATATAAAAAGGCAAATTAAGGAGTAGCTATTATTATTATTCGTTATAAACACTATACACCTGAAATTTAAAATTTCTCCACTTGCTTTTGTAACTTAACCTCCTGATTAAAATTCCTTTTGCTATTTTTGTATATTATTTGCATTTTCTTTGAAAAAACGTCAGGCATGAGTAAAAACTTCGATTCACAAATTATTGAAGACCTTTTTATAATTGATTCTGAAAATATATACGAAACCCAGCTTGTACAACAATGTTTCGATATTGTGGGCGTATTTGTAGCTGCGGTTGATTTACAGGGTAACATTACACTCATTAACAAAAAAGGAAGGGAATTATTAGGTTACACACAAGAAAAAATTGTGGGTGAAAATTTTATTGAAAAATTTATAGTTAGTGAAGAACAGGAAAAAACCAGGGAGCTTTTTATTTCGGTTATGCAAAACAAAGCAGCATATCCTGAAAATACCCGGTATCATTTATTTGCCCGTGAAAACAAAATAAAAATTGTAGAAGCTAAAAACCTCACCATTCGCAACAAAAAAGGTAATATTCTGGGGATTCTCATTTCGGGTGAAGATGTAACGGGTTATGTACAAAGCCAGCACGATTTGCAAAAAGACATAAGCCTGTACAGAATACTTGCAAATAATATTCCGAACATAAACCTCTATCTGTTCGATAATAACTTACGGTTTATTCTTGCCGAAGGAGCCGAAATGAAAAATAATGGATTTACCCGAGTTTATTTCGAAGGGAACCGTTTGGATGATATTTCGTGCAACCAGACCAAAAAAATATGGAAGCCTCTTTTCGAGTCTGCATTAAAAGGAAAAGAAATATCCACAAATTATAAATTCAATAATTACTGCTATTTAATTTGGGTATTGCCTGTAAAGAACAACAACAATGAGGTTTACTCAGGTGTTGCTATAACACAAAACATCACAGATGATAAGCTTACGGAACAAAAATTAAAAAAATCAAAAGAAGAAGCAGAAAAAGCAAACCGGGCAAAAAGCGAATTTTTGGCGCGGGTCAGCCATGAGATACGAACCCCTTTAAATGCTATACTGGGGTTTACCGAACAATTAAAACAAACCAGATTGGCCAAACAACAATACGATTACGTAAAAATCATCGATAAATCATCCGAACACCTCCTTTCTCTAATCAACGACATTCTGGTTCTCTCTAAAATTGAGGCTCGCCAGATTGCTTTTGAAGATTCACCTTTTAAAATTGAATTTACCGTTAAATACGTTTTCAATGCGTTACTGGTAAAAGCTGAAGAAAAAAATCTGAGGTTTACCTATGATATAGATACAAAACTTGATAAAGTGCTTTTAGGCGATTCGTTTCGCCTTCGGCAGATTCTGATTAACATGCTAAACAACGCCATTAAATTTACGCATAGCGGATATGTTGAACTGCGTTGTTTTCTGATGGATGAAACTGATACAATAATAAAAGTAAGATTTGACATTATTGACACAGGAATTGGTATCAGTCCCGAGAACCTTGAATCCATTTTCGAACAATTTAAACAAGCCGATACCAGCATAACCAAGAAATATGGAGGGACAGGCCTGGGGTTAACAATATGTAAAAACCTGATTGAATTGCAAAATGGAAGCTTATCTGTAACCAGCCAGGAAAAGATAGGAACCACTTTTACCTTTATCATTCCTTACCGGAAAGGGGGAAATACAGATATAATACCGGAAGTTCTGGGCAAGATAGATTCCGGGAAACTCAGAAACAGAAAAGTTTTGTTAGTTGATGACGATAGCGTTAACCGTCTGCTTGGAAAAACAATCCTGGAAAATTTTAATTGTTCGTACGATATTGCTAATAATGGCAGTGAAGCCATTGCTATGCTGAATAACAATAAATTCGATATTATTTTACTTGACATACACCTGCCCGACATCAGCGGAATAGATATAGCCCTGTATCTCCGGAACGAAAAACATGATACCGAAACCAAGATAGTAGCTGTTACTGCTGCTGTAATGAAAGACGATATTGAAAAGTATTTCAAAGCAGGCATTAATGATTTTCTTGTCAAACCTTTTAAAGAAATCTATCTTTTTAATAAAATGTGTGAATTGCTTAAAATAAAAAACCAGTCATTCCTTAAGCCAAAAGAAGAAATAATATTATTAGAAGAAATCAGCCCTAAACCATACAACCTGGCAGAACTAAAGAAAATGAGCGGAAATAAAGCGGGAATGGTAAAATTGCTGAATACGCTGATAGAAAACTCGGAAAATACTATTCATAAATTTCATCAGTTGCTCAAAAACAAAAACTGGAAGCAAATTGGTGAAGAAGCGCATAAAATACTCCCCTCTTATAAACACCTTGAAGCACATAGCATTGCATCAGATTTAATGGATATAAAAATAAAAACCCTGGTTGATCCCGAATACGAATTGGTTCCAGCATTGGTTAAAAACGTAATTAAGGAAATGAAAAAGGTGATATCCGAATTAAAAAAAGAGGCAGATAACAACATGTTGGTTATAAAGTAGAAAAATACATCATATTGTGGAATGATTCCCCAATATTAAATCTTGAAGGCAAAAAACTATTGGATTAACTTGTCCACTAACCAAATATTTCATAAAAAAAACATCCATCGCAGTTGCTAACTGTTAACCTCTTATCGTATTTACAGAGTAACAAATAATTGTTTGACTTCACAAATAATAGAAACAAAAATTAATAATGGCATGCATTTGGTTTTAAAATCCCTGTAAATAGATGAAAATGAAAAAAAATGAAATTCAAAAAGATATTATTAAAATGCTTAGCGATAAAAAGGAATGTGCTTTTGGCACATTGGTAAAAGAATTGAATTATTCTTACAATGAAATACTCAAAAATGTAATTGAATTGAAGCGTAAGGGTATAATCATAAAACCAGACAAGCACGGAGGTAATTATATGCTTCCAAAATACCAGGTAATTAGTACAGAAAATTAAGAATTTCAAATCATAAAATGCTGAATTATGGAACAGGCAATAGACAAAACGATGGTGACGCGGGCAATAATCTCAAAAATTCAGGATGAAAGAAAACCAAAAAAAATAAAAACAAATCATGTGATAGGATATGATAGTCCGAATAAAATCTCGATAAAAGGCAGAAATAAAGAATATGTTCCTGACATTGCCGCAGTTTTTGATAATTCAATCTCTGTTTATGAAATAGAATTGAACAAAACCATGCCTTTTGAAAAGTGGCGGTTACTTTCACTTTATGCACGCGAAAACAACGGCAATTTATTCCTGGTGGTTCCTGATTTTTTAACAGAACCAATTAAGGAAAAGATAAAAGAAAAGGAAATTAATGCCGGGATTATTTATTTTAAAACAGAGTGAAATAACAAACAGACAAATACCCTTTGATTTCTTTTGACCTGCATTAATCATACCTATTTTTTGGGCATGAATTAAAATGCAGTAAACCCCGATTTAGATAAACTTGTTTTTGGTGTCGCAAAATTATAGTGAACCTAAACCCGGTGAAGCCAATCTTAATTGCAATCAAAGACTTGAATTATTGTATAAATAATTCGGGTTGACAAATCAACTGATTTTTTTATCGTATCTTTATTGAAAATGTCTTAATAAGATTATTTGCAGAACAAGAGTGCAGTTCAACAATACCAGGCTTTTGTGTTTGATAAACAAAAGTTTGACAGGGTGAATTGGTTTATTCTGGGGAAACATGTACAGAATAAGCACTTAAGATTAAATTCACAAACCCCCAGACCACCAAAGGGATGCCTAAATCTTATTGCAAGCTAAATGCTTTGCCATGAAAAAAATATTGATTATTGATGACGATTCTTATATCTGTAATTTGCTGGTAAATTATCTGCAACAGAAAGAATTTAAAGCCGAAGGAACCATTTCAGGTTTAAAAGGGATAAGACTAATTGAAAAAGAAAACTTCGACCTGATTTTGTGCGATTACCGACTACCCGATTCCGATGGCCTGAAGATACTGCAGCATGTAAAATCAAGAAATCCAAGTTTACCGGTCATTATTATGACGGCTTATGCAGACGTAAAAATGGCGGTAAAATTAATTAAAGCCGGAGCCTTTGATTATGTGACCAAGCCCATACATCCTGATGAAATATTACAGATTGTAAACAGGGCAATTGAATCAGGAAATAAAAACGAAACAGATATCTCTTTTGAAAAAGGATTTATTGTTGGTAGTAGTCCCGAAATCAAAAAAGTAATGCAGCATGTAAAGGTGGTGGCCCCAACCGATTTAACCATACTTATCGAAGGCGAAACGGGTTCGGGTAAGGAAGTTATTGCCAGGGCTATACATTATAGCAGTAACCGAAAAAACAAACCATTTGTAGCAGTAGATTGCGGGGCTATACCCAAAGAATTGGCTAACAGTGAGTTGTTTGGGCATATTAAAGGTGCCTTTACCGGTGCCATTAATGATAAAAAAGGCTATTTTGAAATAGCCAAAGGTGGAACATTGTTTTTAGATGAAGTTGGAAACCTGCCTTACGAAAATCAGATCAAATTATTAAGGGCGCTCCAGGAAAGAATCATCAGTAAAGTTGGGGACAATAAAATCATTAAGACAGATGTGCGATTAATAGCTGCTACCAATGATGACCTTTTGAAGCAGTTGGAGGAAAATGAGTTCAGGGAGGATTTGTACCATCGGCTCAATGGATTTAAGATTCAAATTCCTGCATTAAGAGACAGGGCTGAAGATATCATGGAATTTACTGAATTCTTCATAAAAAAGGCAAACAAAGCATTTAATAAAAACGTAACCGGACTTGATGATATAACAAAAAAGTTATTTTTTCAGTACCAATGGTTCGGTAATATCCGTGAGCTTCAAAATATAATAAACAGGGCAGTACTTTTGTCTCAAAATGATTATATAACATCTGATGTTTTACCTGATGAAATTAGGTTGAATAGTTTTCAAACCGGCTCTAAAAAAATGCAGTCTTTTTTACATAACAAGTTATTAACCGATTTAAAAGAGGCAACCGAAATTACCGAAAAAGAAGTGATATCAAATGCCTTGATTGAATCAAATTATAACAAGTCTAAAGCAGCCAAAATTCTGAATATCGACCGCAAAACGCTCTATAATAAAATAAAACTTTACGAAATAGAGGTTATGAAATAATAACCGCTATTGAAGCAATGAATCCTAAGAAGGATTATCAAACAATAATCTTGTTTTGGGTAAACTCTCAGGGTAATTTTTTGAAGGTATTCTATAAGTTTTTCACGCACATTAACCCGTAAATTCCATGCTGTTGGCGAATCTAAAGCACTCATAAGCGCCCTGATTTCTATTGTTTTTTCAGTTGCATTTGTTACCTGGAGTACATTTACATTGCCATCCCAGTTTTCATCCGATTTCAATATCCGGGTTAATTCATCACGGAGTGCATTAAAAGGTACGGTATAATCCGTATAAATATAAACTGTACCCAGAATGTCGGCCGAAACCCGGGTCCAGTTCTGAAAAGGTTTTTCAATAAAATAGGTTGTTGGCACTACCAAACGGCGTTTGTCCCATATTCTTACCACAACATACGTAAGTGTAATTTCCTCTATCCATCCCCATTCCCCTTCAACAATTACCACGTCATCTAACCGAATAGGCTGGGTAATAGCAATCTGAAAACCGGCCAGAACCGTCCCAATCATCTTTTGTGCCGCAAAACCAAGTATAATACCTGCCACACCTGCCGATGCAAAAAGGCTTACCCCAATTTTCCGTATTCCCTCAAAAGTGGTTAGCGCTATTGCTACAGCTATTAAAACAACAATAAAAATTAATATGCGCTCAATTATTTTAAACTGCGTGTATACACTTCTGGCTTTCAGATTATCTTTTTCCTGAATATTGTATCTTCTCAGAACTAAATCCTTGCCCAGGCTTATGAATCGCACAATAAGCCATGCTACACCAGCGATAATAAGCAATATTAAGACATGTTTTATATACCCCGTTAAAGTCTTTTCAGGGGCAAAAGAAAATACAATAATGTTTAAAGCCACAGTAATAAGTAAAAAAAAGCTTGGGGCTTTAAATTTTTCACGGACGTGTTTTACGAGAAATAAGTCATTTTTATTCAACGATTTCAAGATTTTGAATAACACAAAATGCAATAGAACACTGCCTAACAAAACGGATGTACTGATAATAACCGCACTAAGCCAATCACCATTGCCAAACTGATTTAAAAATTCCTTTCCAAATTCTCCAAACATAATGTCATTTTTTATTTAATAATTGATTCCTTCTGTTTTAAAACTCTCAGAAATTACACCGATTTGCCTGGTTGGGAACAACAATACCGGTACGGGTGATTTATTAATCATTTGATG
>JAWOHT010000160.1:0-12046 GCA_046485045.1 Bacteroidales bacterium | reverse complement strand
ATTTTTAAAGGGCAGGGGGCATGTTTTCATTTTGAGTTAATGGAGTGCCTGGGCGCATGCACCGGCAGAGAACCAGCCGGGATTTACAATAAACGTGCTGAACAATGGCTTAATTCACTTTCATTGGGAACAAAAAATATGATCATTTTTGACAGGGGAAGAAACACAAACGAATATTCTGTAATTAAAATAGAAAACGGTAAGTACCTGGGTTTTGGATTTATAGATCAGTCGGTTGCTGTTACAAATCCAGAACAGACAGACAGCTATATTGTTAAGTATAACGATAACCATGAAATTCATGCAATTATAAGATATTATCTGGAAAGGAACCATGTGTTGAAGAAAATAGAATATTGATAATGAACCATATGTGCTTTGAAAAAACTATTGAAAACTAATTGATCTTGCATTAATTTTAATAAAAACCTAAAAAAATATGAAATACTTTAATGATGTAATGACTGTGGAAGACCTGAAATCGGTCTACAGGCGCCTTGCTATGCTTTACCATCCCGACAGGGGAGGGAATATTGATGAAATGAAGCGAATAAACTCAGAGTATTCTGAGCTTTCAAAAGAGATTGGAAAAATACCCGATTCGCTTATGAATATTAAGGTCGGAAATACAATTTATGTCAACAGGAACAAATGCATAGTAACAAGCGTAGAAAAATCGTGTTTCAGGGCAAGGTCGCTTGAAACAAACAGAGAATCTTATTTCAGCAAGACATCAGGTTATGCCATGTTGAACTTCAAATTTAAAGCTTCACTTTGCAAAAATTGAATGAACTGTATTTTTCCGCTTTATTTCAAATAATATAGCATACCCTCAAGGTAAGCTGATGGTTTAAATTTAAAAAAATGAAAAAGGCTGCTCTTGTTTCTATTGGAGACGAAATTCTTATCGGTCAGGTTTTAGATACAAATTCTGCTTTTATTGCTTCAGAATTAAACAAAGCGGGTATTCAAATCTGTAAAATTATTTCTGTTCACGATAGCAGAGAAGAGATTTTCAAGGTACTCGACGAAATGATTTCAGTGGCAGACATCATTATTTTTACCGGTGGATTGGGACCCACCAGCGATGATATTACAAAACAAGCATTGGCAGATTATTTTAATTCCGGTTTAGCACTTCATCCTGAAGCAATGGAATATCTTACCGCTTTTCTTAAAAAGCGAAATTTAATGCTGAATGACCTGAACAAAAACCAGGCACTGATACCCGATAAATGCACGATTATCCCAAATTTGTCAGGGACAGCAATGGGAATGTGGTTCAGGACTAACGATAAAAGCGTAATTTCACTGCCAGGAGTGCCTTTCGAAATGAAAGAGATGGTAACTAAATATATTGTTCCGCAGTTCATTTCAGAATACAATCTGCCTCCGATAATTCACAAAACAATAATCACAGCCGGTTTGCCTGAATCTGTTATGGCAGTTAAAATAGCAGCATGGGAAAAAAACCTTCCCTACGCAATTAAATTGGCCTATCTGCCTTCTCCGGGCGTTTTAAGATTAAGATTAAGTGCAAATGAGCCAATAGAAATAGCTGTTAATAAGCAGGTTGAGAAACTAAAAGAAATACTTGGCCCGATTATCGTAGGTTTTGAAAACGATACGCTTGAGTCTATTGTAGGCAAACTGCTGAAAAATAATAACTCAACTTTGTCACTGGCTGAGAGTTGTACCGGTGGTAATATTTCGCGGTTGATTACATCAGTGCCCGGTTCATCAGATTATTTTACAGGTGGATTGATAGCATATTCTAACAAGGTTAAACATGAAATGTTAATGGTTCAGGAAAAGGTACTGGAAGAATACGGAGCAGTTAGTGAACAGGTTGTTATACAAATGGCACAGGGATGCCGGTTATTGTTCAAAACAGATTACGCCCTCTCAGTATCTGGAATCGCAGGCCCTTATGGGGGAACAGACGAAAAACCTGTTGGTACTGTTTGGATAGCAGCATCATCTTTCCGGAGCTCAATTGCCCGAAAGTTCTGCTTCGGCGATAACAGAGAGAGGAATATTCAACGGGCATCGTTAGCTGCGTTAAATATGCTTCGGTATCTTTTACTCGGTAAAGATGATGAACACACATAAAATGAGTCCCCCGTTTCAACTCAAATATTTGTTGAAACAGGCTAAAATAATTGATAATATATTTTTTTATTTAAATAAAAATAACGTTCTTTGCGATCTGTTTTAAAAACCGTGTTAAAAGAGTTGAAAAGATGTCAAGAGTTTGTCAGATAACAGGAAAGAAAGCGGTAGTGGGAAACAATGTTTCACACTCGAAAAGAAGGACAAAAAGAACATTTAAGCCCAATCTTTTTGATAAAAAATTCTTTCTTCCCGAAGAAGACCGTTTTATTAAATTAAAAGTTTCTGCGAAAGGTATACGCATTATCAATAAAATAGGGCTTAAAAAAGCGCTCCAAGTGGCAAAAGAAAAAGGTTTTATTCAAAGTTTATCTTAAATAGAGGATTGTTTTTATGGCTAAGAAAGGAAACAGGGTACAGGTAATTTTAGAATGTACCGAACATAAAGATAGCGGAATGCCTGGAACATCAAGGTATATTTCGACTAAAAACAGGAAAAATACCCCCGATCGTATTGAGTTGAAAAAGTACAATCCGATACTGAAAAAAGTAACGGCACATCGTGAAATTAAATAAATTGAGTCATGGCAAAGAAAGTAGTTGCAACGTTACAGACCGGAGTAGGCAGGAATTTTACCAAATGTATTAAAATGGTGAAATCCGAAAAAAACGGCGCCTATATATTCAAAGAAGAAGTGGTGCATAATGATCACATTAAGGACTTCTTCTCAGGGCAATAAAAGATCCATTATCTGACAATATTGGTGCAAAAGCTTTCTTTCTTAACAAAGAAGGCTTTTTGTTTTATATATCTTTGGTAAAAAAATAATCATGGCTGCTTTTGGATTTTTCTCAAAATCGAACAAACAGGAGTTGGTAAAAGGTCTCGAAATAACCAAGGAGAGTGTATTTAAGAAACTTTCCAGGACCATTGTCGGTAAATCTACTGTTGACGATGAAGTACTGGATAACCTTGAAGAAGTGCTGGTTTCTTCCGATGTAGGAGTTGATACTACAATCAGGATCATCGAACGGATTGAAAAACGGGTCTCGAAAGACAAGTACCTGGGAGTTAATGAGCTAAATGTTATATTAAAAGAAGAGATTGCCGGTCTGCTTGAGGAAAATAATTCAGGAACTGTGCTGGATTTCGACGAAAAATTGCCACAGAAACCTTACGTAATCATGGTTGTGGGGGTGAATGGCGTTGGTAAGACAACCACAATCGGTAAGCTAGCCTATCATTTCAGGAAATCTGGCAAGCGTGTTATTTTAGGTGCTGCTGACACATTTCGTGCAGCTGCGGTTGACCAGTTAACCATATGGGCCGAACGTGTAGACGTACCAGTTGTAAAGCAGAAAATGGGTTCAGACCCTGCTTCGGTGGCATATGATACTGTGAATTCGGCCAAAGCAGGCGATTATGATGTAGTAATTATAGATACTGCCGGAAGACTGCATAACAAAGTGAACCTGATGAATGAATTGTCGAAAATAAAAAAGGTGATGCAAAAGGTCGTTCCTGATGCCCCGCATGAAGTTTTGCTGATACTCGACGGTTCAACCGGACAGAATGCATTTGAACAAGCTAAGCAATTCACGTTGGCAACTCAGGTTAACGCATTGGCTATTACTAAATTAGACGGCACAGCAAAGGGTGGGGTAGTCATCGGCATATCAGACCAATTTAAGATACCGGTTAAGTATATTGGCATAGGTGAAAAGCTTGAAGATTTACAAATATTCAACAAACATGAATTTGTAGATTCTCTCTTTACCTCTTGAAAATCATTACCTTCAACTTAATAATTTCTTATGGGTTATCTTGCCTAAAGTTTTTATAATTGATTTATAATTGAAAAACAAAGGAATAGACAGTATTAATGTAATTACGCTGGGTTGCTCGAAAAACACCGTTGACTCAGAATTTCTTATGCAACAACTTGTATCTGCTCCGGTAAAGGTACTGCACAATGCCCCTTTCGAAGCTGCACGCACACTTATAATCAATACCTGTGGTTTTATCAAAGATGCGAAGATGGAATCTATTGATACCATTTTACAGGCTGTGCAAGCTAAGAAAGATGGTAAAATTGAAAACCTGGTAGTTATGGGATGTCTTTCGGAAAGATACCGGAAGGAACTTGAAATTGAAATACCAGAAGTTGATAAATATTTTGGTGTAAATGCATTAAAACATGTTATTGAATCAATTGGTTTAAATTATAAAAATGAACTTGCAGGAGAAAGGTTGCTCTCTACCCCAAAACACTATGCATATCTTAAGGTTTCTGAAGGATGTGACCGTTACTGTTCATTCTGCGCTATACCAATGATCAGGGGCAGGCACCGGTCAAAAACAATTGATGAACTTCTTAAAGAAGCAAGGTATTTAGGTGAAGCAGGAGTCAAAGAGCTAATTTTAATTGCACAGGATTTAACATATTATGGAATAGATATTTATAAAAAACGTATGCTTCCCGACCTGGTGCAAAGGCTTTCAGACCTGCCTTTTTTTAAGTGGATCAGGTTACATTACGCATATCCTGCCGCTTTTCCGCGCAAGTTATTACAGGTTATGAAAGAAAGAGAAAATATTTGTCAGTACCTTGATATTCCTGTTCAACATATCAGCGATAAGGTATTGAGGAATATGCGCAGACAACACGACAGTCAAAAGACAAAGGAGATTATTAATTATATCAGGGGCGAGCTGCCCGATATCACATTGCGTACCACCTTGCTGGTAGGGCACCCTGGTGAGGGGGTAAAAGAATTCCGTGAGCTCGAGGACTTTGTTAGGCAATTCAGGTTTGAGCGTTTGGGTGTTTTTACCTATTCAGAAGAAGAGGGTACATATGGTGCTGTACGTTATAAAGACGCTGTTTCAGAAAAAACCAAAATAAACAGAATGGAAAGAATAATGGCCATTCAGCAGCAAATAGCACTTGAGCAAAATAACATGAAAATCGGTAAAGAATATAAAGTATTGATAGACAGGGAAGAGGGTGATTTTTACATTGGCCGCACCGAAGCAGATTCTCCAGAAGTTGACAATGAAGTATTGATTCAAAACAACAGTGTTTGTCTGAACACAGGTAACTTATATCAGGTAAAAATAACCTCTGCGAATAATTATGATCTGTTCGGAGAGGTTATTTCCATAACATAAAGTAATGCAAATATTTTTCTTAATTTAATTTAGCTATCTGAGAGTGTTCTTCCTGAACATGAACCACCTTAATGGTTATTTCCTCTTTCTTTTTGCTGAAACCAACAGAAATTATATCTCCCGCCTTCATACCTGCTTTGATAATTGCCTCGGCCATAGGATCTTCAAGGTATTTCTGTATGGCACGTTTCAATGGCCGGGCCCCGAACTGTACATCATATCCTTTCTCAGCAATATATTCTTTGGCAGCTGAAGTAAGCTTTATATGGTATCCAAGGGTATTGATCCTTTCAAATAAGCCGGCGAGTTCCAGGTCAATGATTTTAAATATGTCATCTTTAGACAGTGAATTGAACAAAACAACATCGTCAATACGGTTCAGAAACTCCGGGGCAAAAGCCTTTCTAAGGGCATTCTGTATAACGCTCTTGGCATATTCGTTAGAAGAAGTCTGCTTTGCAGTTGTTGAAAATCCTACACCCTGTCCGAAATCTTTCAACTGCCGGGTACCAATATTGGAGGTCATGATTACGATAGTATTCCTGAAATCAACCCTTCTCCCCAGACTATCAGTTAATTGGCCTTCGTCAAGAACCTGAAGCAAAATATGATAAATATCCGGATGGGCTTTTTCTATCTCGTCAAGCAGGACTACCGAATAAGGCCTTCGCCTCACTTTTTCGGTCAACTGGCCGCCTTCTTCATAACCTATATATCCGGGAGGTGCACCAACGAGCCGTGAGACAGAAAATTTCTCCATATATTCGCTCATATCTATACGAATGAGGTTATCGGCAGATTCGAAAAGATATCTGGCAAGTACTTTGGCAAGTTGGGTTTTACCAACACCTGTAGGACCAAGAAAAATAAAAGTACCGATGGGTTTGTTCGGATCTTTAAGTCCGGCCCTGTTGCGCTGAATAGACCTTACTACTTTCTGTATGGCGTCTTCCTGCCCGATCACTTTTCCTGTTAACTCTAGCTGCATTTTCAGCAAGCGCATGCCTTCAGCCTGGGCGATTCTTTGCACAGGTACACCTGTCATCATGGCAACAACTTCTGCCACACGCTGCTCATCAACAATTTCACGGTTACGTGCGAGGTCTTTTTCCCATTTCTGTTTTTCCTCTTCAAGCAGTTCAAGGTATTCCTTCTCCTTGTCCCTGAAACTTGCAGCTTTCTCAAAGTTTTGGTTTTTAACAGCTTTGATTTTCTCAAGTTTCGTTTCCTCTACCTTTTTTTCCAGCTCAAGAATTCGTTCGGGCACAACAATATTGGTAATATGTACCCTCGATCCTGCTTCGTCAAGTGCATCAATGGCCTTATCGGGAAGGTGCCTGTCTGAAATATACCTGTTGGTAAGCTTTACACAGGCATCTATTGCATCGGGTGTGTATATTACATTGTGATGGTCTTCGTACCTTGATTTAATATTGTTAAGAATTTCAATGGTTTCATCCGCTGAAGTGGGTTCAACCATTACCTTTTGAAACCGTCTCTCAAGCGCCCCGTCTTTTTCAATATGTTGCCTGTATTCATTAAGCGTGGTTGCGCCAACACACTGGATTTCTCCTCTTGCAAGAGCTGGTTTGAGCATATTGGCAGCATCGAGCGATCCGGTTGCACCACCGGCGCCGACGATGGTATGAATCTCATCAATAAACAGGATAATACTTGATGTTTTTGAGAGTTCGTTAAGTATTGCTTTCATGCGCTCTTCAAACTGACCCCTGTATTTCGTTCCGGCAACAATTGCTGCAAGGTCTAATGTAACAACACGTTTGCCAAACAATACCCTTGATACTTTCCTGTTGATGATCCTTAGGGCCAGACCTTCAACAATGGCTGATTTTCCAACGCCTGGTTCACCGATAAGTATCGGGTTATTTTTCTTTCTTCGGCTAAGAATCTGTGCCAGTCGCTCAATCTCCTTTTCTCTCCCTACAATAGGGTCAAGCCTGTTTTCTTCGGCAGCTTTGGTAAGGTCAACACCAAAGTTATCGAGCACAGGGGTGTCTGAAGATGATTTTGAGGTTTGTTCACCTCCGCTGCTCTTTCCGGGGCCAAATGAAGATGTTCCTTCATCCTCATCCTGGGGAAATTCACCCCTGGGTTCGGCAGCATTGTCTTCATGGTCGTCTTTTTCTTTCATCAACTGCAACTTTACCTTATCGTAATCAATATTGTATTCAAATAAAACCTGTGAAACCTTGCTTGTTTCATCCTTTAACATGGCCAACAGAAGATGCCCTGTGTCAATGGTAGCTTTTTTCAGCGACTTGGCTTCCAGGTATACAAGTTTCAGAATTCGCTCCGAAGACTTAAGCAAAGGAATATTATCTGTTGATGTAATTTTAATAGGGCCTGAGGGTGTTATTTCGGCTTCGATGTCTTTTCGCAGGTCGAAAAGGTTAACACCTAATGCAATCAGTACATCTATGGCAATCCCTTCCCCTTCCCTTAAAATACCGAGCAATATATGTTCAGGGGCGATCTCAAGGCTTCCAAGCCGTATAGCCTCTTCTTTGCTATATGAAAGCACATCTTTGATTCGTTGTGAAAACTTTGAATCCATAAATCCAAATTATTAAAATACCTGTTAAAATAACCACTTTTATATGCAAATATAAGCATAAAAAACCAACCTTTTTTTAACATATTTTGTTAATAATAAAAGAACCATTACTTAGTATTAATATTTAACAAATAATTACCTTCGTGGTTTAATTTATTATAAATTTACACTTTTTTTTTAAGAAAGTAATACATATTTTAAGCTCTATGGCAGAAGGCGAAAGAATAATCAGGGTAAACATTGAAGAGGAAATGAAATCGGCTTATATAGATTATTCTATGTCGGTTATTGTTTCACGTGCACTGCCTGATGTTAGGGACGGATTAAAACCGGTTCACAGAAGGGTACTCTTTGGGATGGCTGAATTAGGCGTAGTTTCAAACAAGCCTTTTAAGAAATCTGCAAGAATAGTGGGTGAAGTACTGGGTAAATATCATCCACACGGCGATACATCGGTTTATGATGCAATGGTAAGAATGGCACAAAGCTGGTCGTTGCGGTATCCATTGGTTGACGGCCAGGGAAATTTTGGATCTGTTGACGGGGATAGCCCCGCAGCCATGAGGTATACCGAAGCAAGGCTGATGAAAATCGCAGAAGAAACGCTATCTGATATTGATAAAAACACAGTTGATTATCAGCTAAATTTCGATGATACACTCGAAGAGCCTGTAGTTCTGCCCACAAGAATCCCGAACCTTTTACTCAATGGAGCATCTGGCATTGCTGTTGGTATGGCAACCAATATACCCCCGCACAATTTAAATGAGGCATGCGATGCCATTGTTGCCTATATTAATAACAACGAGATTTCGATAGAAGAACTGATGCTTCACCTGAAAGCCCCTGATTTTCCTACTGGTGGCATAATATATGGCTACCAGGGTGTTAAGGAGGCATATGAAACGGGTAGGGGGCGAATTGTTGTTAGGGCAAAGACCGAAATAGAAGTAACTTCAAGTGGGCGTGAAAAGATCATCGTCACTGAAATACCTTATATGGTCAATAAGGCTGAAATGATACGTAAAACAGCCGACCTTATCAACGAAAAAAAGATCGACGGTATCTCATACATTAACGATGAGTCCGACCGCAATGGAATGCGGGTGGTTATAATACTTAAAAAAGAGGCCCTGGCAAGTGTTGTTCTCAATAAGCTATTTAAGTATACCCAGTTGCAGACAAGCTTTAATGTGAATACCATTACCCTTGTAAAGGGCCGTCCAAGGTTGCTCAACCTTAAACAGATTATTAAATACTTTGTTGAGCACAGGCATGACGTTGTAATGAGAAGAACCCAATACGATCTCGAGCAATCAGAAAAGAAAGCACATATACTCGAAGGATTGCTTATTGCACTCGACCATCTTGATGAAGTCATCAGACTTATCCGTGCTTCTGCTGACCCTGAAACAGCAAGAGAAGGATTGATGTCTAATTTTAGCCTGAGCGAGGCCCAGGCTAAAGCAATACTTGAGATGAGACTGCAAAGACTTACTGGTTTAGAACGAGATAAGATTAAACAAGAATACGAAGAACTGCAGAAATTAATTGCGCATCTCAAGCTCATTCTTGAAAATGAGCCCATGCGAATGGATATAATCAAAGAGGAACTTCAGGAGATAAAAGAGAGGTACGGCGATGCCAGGAGGACAGAGATCATACCCAATGCAGAGGAGTTTAATCCCGAAGACTTCTATGCAGACAACGACATGATTATTACCATCTCGCATCTGGGATATATAAAAAGAACACCCTTAACCGAATTTCGTACCCAAAGCCGGGGCGGTATCGGATCAAAAGGCAGTGAAGCCCGCGATGAGGACTTTCTTGAGCACATGTTCAATGCCACCATGCATAATACCCTTTTACTATTTACTGAAATGGGCAAGTGTTTCTGGCTCAAGGTTTATGACATTCCTGAAGGAACAAAAACTTCAAAGGGTAGGGCGATTCAGAACCTCATCCACATCGGGCAGGGTGATAAAGTAAGGGCCTATATCAATGTAAAGACACTTGAAGATATTAATTATCTTGAAAACAACTACATAGTATTGTGTACCCGCAAGGGGGTCATTAAAAAGACCTCTCTTGAAGCCTATTCGCGGCCAAGACAGAACGGAATTAATGCCATCAATATAAGAGAAGAAGATATGCTGCTACAGGCATGCCTTACCGATGGAAAACACGAAATACTGCTTGCCGTTGAGTCTGGCAAGGCCATTCGGTTTCCGGAAGGAAAAGTAAGGCCGATGGGAAGAAATGCTGCCGGAGTGAAGGGAATAACAATAAATTCAGCCAGTGATAAAGTGATCGGAATGGTTTGTATATCTGAATTCTCAAGCACATCAATTCTTGTTGTTTCGCAAAAAGGTTATGGAAAGCGCACAGAGGTTGAAGATTACAGGATCACCAACAGGGGCGGAAAAGGCGTTAAAACCATTAATATTACCGAAAAAACAGGCAAACTTATTGCCATTGAGAACGTTACTGATAATGATGACCTGATGATCATCAATAAATCCGGAATTGCAATTCGCTTATCTGTCTCCCGGTTAAGACTTATGGGCAGAGCCACCCAGGGTGTGCGGCTGATTAACCTCAGGGCAGGGGATTCAATTGCCAGCATTACAAAAGTAATCTCACAGCCAGAAGAAGAAATCCATACTGATTCAGATGAAACCAGCGGGCAGGAACAGTAATTTAAAGGTAATAATTTTAAATCTTGATATAAAATCTGGCAAAGTTTTTGAACAGATAATAATTAAGAATTATATTTGTTTGCAATAATTATAAATAAAATCAACTATGAAGCATATTAGTTTAATAATTGTATTCGCTTTAAGTGCATTGTTGCTTAGGGGACAAGCTACGGCCCCGATCATTAATTACAAGGCTTTGGAAAATAAACTGGAGAAAAGTAACGAGGCCATCCAGAACCCAAAGAAAAGCAGTGATCCCAAGACATGGTATTCAAGGGGGGAACTATTGCTTGAAATTTATAACATAAATCTTCAGTACTTACGTAAAGGAATGACTGCCAACGAGTTAAAAATTCTTTTTGGTCAGCCGGAACAGGTGCAGACACGCTCAGAGGGACAACAAGTATTCGAAGAATATATTTATGAACGGCTTAAGGTAGTTCTTGAAGGTGAGGTTGTTGTGTCATGGGATGAAACAAAAAAGATCCACGAAAATCCTTTACCCGAAGCTCAAAAAGCATTTGAAAAGGCATTGGAGCTTGATGTGGATAAAAAACTTGAAAGTAAGATACACGATCAACTTGTAAAATTGAAACAATTCTATGAAAACGAAGGAGTAAATAATTACAACAGTAAAGATTATCAAAAATCATATGAAAGCTTCAATAGCATATTAATAATAAACAATTTACCTGTTATGAAAGGTATTGTTGATACGGTTATTTTTTACAGCGCTGGCAGGGCCGCCAAGGAAGCCGGAAATTATGAGGAAGCGATTACCAGTTTCAACAAAGCAATTGATCTTAATTATAAAGATCCTTATTTATACATATTCCTCAGTGAGTGTTTTAAAGAGACAGGAGATTCTGTAAAAGCGCTTGAGGCAATAAAAACCGGCTTCGAAAAATACCCTGAAAATCAACCCATTTTAATTGAACTGATTAATTTCTTCCTGATTAAGGGAGAAAGTGTAGCTGCTCTGGAGTATCTTAGTCTGGCCAGACAGAAAGACCCTACCAATATATCTTTTATTTTTGCCGAGGGCACTATTTTTGATAAATTAGGTCGTTCAGAAGATGCAATTGAAGCCTATTTATCATGCCTCGAAATTGATCCACAATATTTTAATGCATTGTTTAACCTGGGGGTTGTGTATTATAACAAGGCCGTAAAAATTATAGACGAAGCTCAAAAGATAGAAGATAATAAGGTGTATAATCAGGAGCTCGAAAGAGCTGATGAGGAATTCAAAAAGGCCATTCCACATATGGAAGAGGCTTATAAACTGGCAATGGAAGCTGAACTTTGCAATGTACTTGGTACTTTAAAAACATTATATTACCGGGTTAAGGATAATGAAAAACATCAGGCCGTGGTTGATGAAATGACAGCAAAAGGTTGTAACTAATTTTAAATGAAAAGAGGGAAGTCAGATTTCCCTCTTTTTTAAAATATTCTATTTAACATAATATTAATTATAGGACA
>JAWOHT010000213.1:0-6509 GCA_046485045.1 Bacteroidales bacterium | reverse complement strand
CAGACCTCATATGAGCATTGGAAATCATTATCCAAGTCAAGTACATGAACAAAGTTTAAAAACCGATAAATTATGGAAGAATTATTACAAAAAGAATCCTATCATTGTAAACCAGATTTAGGATTAATCTTTAATGTAATTTCATATCAGGATTTAAGTATTAATCTGTAAACTTTTTTCAGGACGAGTCAACCTGCCAATGATTAAAAAATATAAACAGGGAAAATTGTTTTTTCATTTAATGAGAAAAATCCTGATTTGCCGGTATAAAAAAATCAGTTTGATATGCTTCCGTCTCTTGTTCAAAACTCACACTCTAAACTGATTTTGTCGGGGTGGTGTGACTCGAACACACGACCCCTTGCTCCCAAAGCAAGTGCGCTAGCCAACTGCGCCACACCCCGTATAAATTATCAGTTTTGAGCGGCACAAAGGTATTAAAATTTAATAAATACACAAACTTCTTTTTCTGTTTATCAACAAAATCTGATTACTATCTAATTGTATGTTCATTAGATTTTTTAATAACTTTAACTTTGAAAATAAACTTTAAGAGATGAAAAAGTTAGATCCTATCATTCATTTATTCTTTCTAAATCTAATTATGTTGCTGGTATTGAGCTCTTGTTCGGTTATTACACCAACGAACCCGCATATGCATAAGAACACCGGAAACCCTATGGAACCTACACGGCAAATCAGCCGGGTTTACCCGGAGAAACAGAATTCAAACAGGTATCTCAACAACAATAAGAAAAAGAAACAAAGTTGGACCAAAATCAATCAGGTTCCGGGGTTCGATTGTCCCTGGGATAAATCATATCATTCAACTGCCGAAAAGAAAATTCAGAAAAAACTCAATAAATCAAAGGCTAAGCTGAAAAAGGAGGTAAAGAAGAACAGGTAAAACATCATGATTTTTATTTTGAGGATTGTGCTGCAGGAACACCATATGTTATTCTTTCATCTTCTTACAAACTGAGCCCTTGGAGTGAAAGGTTCATTTCCCTGAATTTTTAACCAGAAATGATTTAAGTTGCCTTTTAAAATCTTCTGATGCATTGACAAGAAATTCCACTTCAACAGGAATATAGTAAAAACAGTTTCTGAGTGTACCATTAAAGCCGGGTAATTTTCTTAACCTTACCGCATCTTTTTCGGTAGTGATCACTATTTTATGTTTTGTCGTAAGTTTTTCCAATTCATTTTTTATTCCTGCAATGTCTTTTAAGGTAAAAGCATGATGATCGGGAAACGATAAAGAAAGCACTTTGCTGTTCATGTTTGTAAGGTATTCAAGCAGCGGCCCGGGATTTGCAATGCCTGTGACAAGGATTATTCCGGTATGGGAAGATTTTAATAATTCATTATCAATGGTAACTATGTTTTCGGAAAAGACCGCAACGGGTTTTCCATAAGAAAAGGTAGTGAAGTACACTGTTTGGTATGGGCGTATGTTCAGTTTGGCGATGATTTTTTCCTGTTCCACGACATTTGTCTCACGCGGGGTTTTTGTAACAATGATGATGTTTGCCCTTTTAGCTTGATGTTTATGTTCCCTGAGATTGCCAAAAGGCAGTATAAAATCGCTGAATACCGGGCGGTAATAGTCAACAAGCAATATTGACAAAGAGGGCCTGATGTGCCTGTGCTGAAAGGCATCATCCAGAAGAATTACATCAGGGCATGGAATGGCTTTTAAAAGACACTCAACACCTGCGACCCTTTTTTCTGAAACAGCCACCTGTACTTCGGGAAATTTATCCTTTATCTGTTTTGGTTCATCGCCAATTTCATCAACGCCCGATGCGGGGGAAGCAAGAATAAAGCCGCTTGTCTTCCTTTTGTATCCGCGGCTCAGCACGGCAATCCTGTACTCTTTTTCAAGGAGTTTTACAAGGTATTCCACATGAGGTGTCTTACCCGTTCCCCCTGCGGTAATATTTCCGACAGAAATTACCGGCAGAGGGAATGATCGTTGTTTCAGAAAGCCCTTATCAAACAAGAGGTTCCTGATAAAGATAACTGCTCCGTACAATAAGGAAAGCGGAAATGTTATCAATGCCAGTTTTTTCCTGTTAAGTGACATGGGGCGCCGGTTTAGTTCTGGCATAGGGCCGGTAGATAAATGTTTTTATCTGATGTTTAGCAGGAAAGGCAATCTTGCCTGAACCCCCTTCAGATCGTTGAGCGTTTTAAATGTCTCGTAATAAATATAATCGCTGCCCAGCTCTTTTTTCATAGTTCTTATCCTGGTCTCGCTCATCAGTTCTTTCATCAGCAGGTCGAGGGGGTTTTCCTGTTTCGGTAGTTCAATCACCCTGTATTCTTTTATTCCGGCTTTTTCAGCAGCAAGTTCAATGGCATCGGTAATTCCGCCAAATGCATCAACAAGGTTAATATTGAGCGCGTTAATACCGCTCCAAACCCTGCCTTCGCCAATTTTGTCTACTTCTTCATAAGTCATATCCCTTCCTTCCATTACATGACCTGTGAAAGTCTGGTATACCTTGTCAACACTCTTTTGCAAAACTGCTTTTTCGAAATCTGAAACAGGCCTTGATATTGTTCCGAAATCAGCATAAGTATTGGTTTTTTCTACATCGGTAGTAATGCCAAGTTTTTTGTTGAGCAGCTCTTCGGCATTCCAGAGAACCCCGAATACACCAATTGAGCCTGTTAAAGTAAGGGGATTAGCAAGAATCACATCGGCAGGGGCTGCAATATAGTATCCGCCAGATGCAGCGTAATCGCCCATTGATGCTATTACCGGTTTTACTTTTTTGGCAAGATATAATTCGCGCCAGATATTTTCGGCAGCAAGGGCATATCCTCCCGGTGAATTTACACGCAGCACAATAGCTTTAACCGAAGAGTCTTTTCGGGCTTCGCTAATAGCCTCCACAAATCTGGCGGCCCCAATCTGGTCATGCTGACCTTTGCCCGGCACTATGGTGCCCTGTGCATAAATAACCGCTATTTTTTCTTTTACCAGTCTCTTCTGTTCTATCTGCTTTGGTACTTTGTTATATTCTGAAAGCGCTACCAGCTGAGGCTTTTTTTTGTCACTAACATTGGTTTTAGCCTTTATAACATCCAATACCACATCTTTATGCACAAGACTGTCAACTAGCCTGTTATCATAGGCTGCATGTGAGTCGGCCACTTCAAGTTTATCAGCAAGCTGGTTGACCTGTTCGGGCGATATATCCCTGTTTGCACTTATTTCCTTTACCATATGCTGCCAGATTGAGCCCATATAGGCTTTTATCTGTTCCCTGTTTTCCGGGCTCATTTTTGTATCCATCAATGGTTCTACAGCGCTTTTAAATTTCCCGTGGCGTATTACCTGCGGCTCAATACCCAATTTATCAAAAGCATTCTTAAAAAACAGCAGTTCAGAATGGAGCCCTTTGAGATAAAACACACCTTCAGGGTTCATGTAGATTTTATCAGAAACCGATGCCAGATAGTAAGAAGACTGGTCATAATTGTCGCTGTAACTAATAATAAATTTGTCCGAATCTTTAAAAGCTTTGAGGGCATTTCTTAACTCATCTACTGTACCAAGACCGGCTTGTATCGAGCTTAAATCGAGAAAGATGCCGTCTATGTTGGGGTCTTTTCCCGCCTTTTTGATATTGTCAAGCAATTCGTTCAGCCCCAGTGGGGTTTCGGGAAATCCTGTAAGAATATCCGGGTTGATGAGGGGAACCGATGGTTTCCGGTCATGTATCGGCTTATCGAGCGTAAGGGTCAATACCGAGTTTTTCTTCACTTCCACCGCCTTGTCTCGTGTGGCCATTGAAACAAAAGCGCTAACGATTCCGAAAAAAATAAAGGCCATTACCACGTTCACAATAATAAAACCTGTAATTGTGGCAAGTACGTATTTCAAAAAATTTTTCATATAATAGTTGTATATTTTAAGATGAATAAAACTGATGATGGTTAAAAATAATCAAAAATAAGTTTATGCACATAAAAAGCTAATATTATTATTTTTGTGAGATATAATTATAAAAAGTGAATCTGGTTTATATTCTGCTGGGGGGAAACCTCGGAGACCGTATTTCAAATCTTGAAAAAGCCCGCATGCTCATTTGTGAAAGGGTCGGCAATATTCTGTCAATGTCATCGGTATATGAAACCGAACCTTGGGGATTTGATAATGCAGCCAGTTTTCTTAACAGGATAGTTGTTGTTGAAACCATGTCAGACTATAAAAACCTGTTTCATATATTACAGGAAATTGAAACAGTTCTGGGCCGAAAAAGAAAAACAGACATTAAATATACCTCGCGTGAAATAGACCTCGATATACTTTTTTTCAATCTTGATGTTTTTGAAGACCATGTCATTAACTTACAGATACCTCATCCCAGGCTGCACCTGCGCAAATTTGTTCTTGTACCCCTTGCCGAGCTGGCGCCGGGTCTTTTACATCCTGTTTTTAATGAAACAGTTCAAAGTTTGTTAGACCGGTGCCAGGATAATAAATGGGTTAGAAAATACCCGCTTCATCTGCCTGAATAAAAATCTTTATGAGAAGTTTGATATTAAAGGAAGCCTGATTTTTTTAATCTGTTGGTACCGGCTTTCAATGGCCCCGAAATGGCTGTATAGTTCTTTCAAACCGGGACTTCCGGAATAGTCGAAAATTATTGTAACAAAGCGGTTGCTATGCAGTTGAATAAATTGATCGAACAGGAAAAACAAGACATACTCCTGAACAGTGTCTGCCGAAGAACAACAGAACAACAACACGGCATTATTCTCTGACCAGATAAAAAATGCTGCTGCTACAAGGTTATTATAAGCATTATAAACACCTGTCAGTTCTCCGATCTTATAACGCAAAGATGTGCTGATAAGCATACGCAGGGTTTTTATTTTTTCTTCGCTTAACCGCGATGCATCGCTTTTTCCGGATTTTTTTTTAATAAGATCGAGCAGATCGCCGGGGGGAATACCTTTGAAAAACGTGAGTTTCTGTTTCTTTGCACCGGCAATTTTTTCTTTGAGTGTATTACTGTAGCCGGGTGTAATTTTCGAGTAAGGTTTTACCAGATCAAGTTCAAAATGTGTTTCTTGACCAACTACAGACGGGCCCCAGCTTACTCTATTGAATTTGTTAATTAGGAGGTCAATAAAAACGAACCTTGACGGAATTGAACGAAAAAAAGTTTCGACTTTATCACTGTTTAAGAGCTTGCCCGAAAATATACCCAAACTGCCTGTAAAAGATGGAGTTTGAATCCCCTGCAACCCGAACCTCCTGATTGTTGGTAATGGCATCACCGCTTCATAGTCGCCTTCTATTAGGGCATCCCAATTATCACAAACAGTATTGAGGTACCAGGTATACCCATATATACAGGAATTGAACGAATTCCTGATACAGATATCCCACCTGTAATAATTAATTTCACCGTTTTTCAGGTAACGGATATTCAAAGTATGATAATATGGTTAAATTCTTCCTTCATCAGCGAAACTAAAGTATGCATGATCGGAAACAATTATATGGTCAAGAAGTTTAATGTCCATGTATTCTGCGGCAACCTTGAGTTTTTTGGTTATGTCGGTATCTGCTTCGCTTGGGTTAAGGTTGCCCGAAGGATGGTTATGGCACAGAATAATCGAAGACGCAAGGTTTTCGATGGCAGTTTTTAGGATTAACCTGTTGTCAATAACAGTTCCTGCAACTCCTCCCTGGCTTATTTTTATTTTGCTTACTACCCTGTTCGACCTGTTGAGCAGTAATATCCAAAACTCTTCATACGGTAAGTCTGCCAAAAGTGGATGGAATATATCATAAACATCCCTGCTGCTTTTCACAGATGGTTTATCTGTGATCTCAGCCAGTTTTCTTCGTTTACCAAGTTCCAAAGCAGCAACAATGGTAATGGCTTTGGCCTCGCCTATGCCTTTAAATTTGGTAAGTTCTTTCACTGTGAGTTTCCCGAGATTGTTCAGGTTATTGCCCGAATGTTGCAGAAGTTGTCTGGCCAGTTCAACGGCAGTTAATTCGATGGTGCCGTTTCTAAGTATTATGGCAAGAAGTTCGGTATCGCTTAAAGCCTGGATGCCTTTTGCCAGGAGTTTTTCGCGCGGACGGTCTTCCACTGCCCATTTTTTAATACTCAGGTTTTCCGGTTTTGTCATTTGCCACTAGCTCTTAAAAGAGGCAGAAAGTTAGGCTATAATTTTTAATCGTCAAAAAAACATTTAAAACATTGCAAAAAAAAAGCTCCCGAAGGAGCTTGGTTGTCAGAACGACTGCTTATTTCTTTTTACAATCGGATTTATCTTTGGTGCATGCAGGTTTTTCTGATGTAGCTTTGGTGCATGCAGGTTTTTCTGATGCTGATTTTGTACATTCACCCTTTTTCTTGCTTTCCTGCTTATCGTCAGACTTTGCGTCTTTTTTTGCAGGTTCGTCGTCTATTGCAACAATTACCTGTGCTGTATTAATGTTGGCAATGGCCGGGGCTGCAATCATTCCT
>JAWOHT010000051.1:0-33327 GCA_046485045.1 Bacteroidales bacterium | reverse complement strand
ATCAAAAAATAATCTTAATTTCTTTAATGCTAAAATTCAGTAAATTGAACTATGCTTAAGTTGAGTAGGTTTATTTTAGTAATTTATCTAAAAAGGATTTCTTGAAAATTTGAAGGCAAAAATACATCTTCTCTTGAACCAGACGTAATGAATCCAAGTTCATCTCCTTGTTTCATGTTTTCGTCGCTTTTTAGATTGCAAACAATGCACCTTGCCGGATATATCGGGGATCACATGAAAAAGTTGTGGAAGAATAATAAAACTATAACCTTTGTAATTTATCCATACAATAGATTATGTTTTCAGATAACGAACATTTTAACAGTTTAATTAAATTATTATTACCACAAGAGATATTTGAATATTTTGATATTATTCAAATAGATAAAGGAGAAAGAGAAGTGAATATTCATTTGGATGAGAAAGCTATAAAACCTGAAGGTTATGAGATAGTTAAACTTGTATCTAAAGGTTTTCATCAAGCAGCAATTATTCAAGATTTTCCTTTACGAGATAAAGCTATGTTTTTGCATGTAAGAAGGCGGAGGTGGTATTCTGAATCCACTGGAAAGCTAGTTGAAAGAGATTGGGATACTGTTGCAAAAGGGACTCGTTTAACGAAAGAATTTGCAACTTTTTTAAAAGGTATTCTTGGACACATACCCAATTAGCAGTAATAGTTTAGAAAAGTTCTATTATATTAATGGAAATCATTTTGGACAACAATACAAGGATTATCTAAGTGATTATAATCAATGGGAGCAGAAAGATCACGCACATCAGTGGATAGTTTTTCCGGAAAATATTGGTTCTCATCTAAGCCTGGATGAAACAAGCCTATCCAATGGGGAATTATATACAGTATTAAGCAATAAAGCAGCAAAAGGTCGAAAAGGGACTTTGGTTGCAATGATAGAAGGAACCAGCGCTGATAAAGTAATAGAAGCTTTAGAACACATTCCTGAAGTTCTCAGGGAAAAAGTTATTGAAGTAACGTTAGATATGGCGGGCTCTATGCATAAGATTGTCAGGAACTGTTTTCCAAATGCAGTAAAGGTTATTGATCGTTTCCACGTTCAGAAACTTGCTTATGATGCTTTACAAGAAATGCGGATAAAACACAGATGGGATGCGATAAATGAAGAAACTAATGCTATTGAAAATGCAAAATCGAATAACTCAAAATATATTCCAGATATATTACCAAATGGAGATAGCAAAAAACAATTATTGGCCCGTAGTCGCTATTTGCTTTTCAAATCAGCGGAGAAATGGACAAGTAAGCAAAAACAACGAGCTAACGTATTGTTTGAATTATATCCCGATATAAAAAAAGCTTACAACCTAACTCATTCTTTAAGAATGATTTTCTCTCATACTAAAGTAAAAGGTGTTGCATATACAAAACTAGCAAAATGGTTTAATGATATTACTGATACCGGGTTTAAATCATTTAATACTATTTCTGCAACCATTTATTCCCATTATCCTGAAATACTGAACTTTTTCGATAACAGAAGTACTAATGCTTCTGCTGAAAGTTTTAATGCTAAAATAAAAGCTTTCAGAGCAACACAAAGAGGTGTTGTAGATATTCCTTTTTTCTTGTTTAGAATTGCTAAAATATATGCTTAATCCACAACTTTATTAATTGATCCGGTTTCAGTACCCTGTCAGGGTTAAACGAAACAGAATAAAAAAACCGCCTATATTTTATCATAAAGCGGCTTAATGATACAGTTTTTCAATCCTGTTTTTAACAGTAATTTATTGTAATTCAATCTGATCTTTGCTCCTATACTGTATCAAAGATCGTTAAATATCAATTTGAAAGCAAATCACAACACCAACAGCGGGGTAGCCATTATGGGTACAACTGTATCAAAGATCGTTAAATATCAATTTGAAAGCAAATCACAACTCCCATCCTTTAGATGCAATACCTATTGTCACTGTATCAAAGATCGTTAAATATCAATTTGAAAGCAAATCACAACCTTGCGGTTGCAAGGCATGTGCAAGATTTAACTGTATCAAAGATCGTTAAATATCAATTTGAAAGCAAATCACAACAACAATTATGGACAGCAATTAATCAGCGAAACTGTATCAAAGATCGTTAAATATCAATTTGAAAGCAAATCACAACCACGTGGGAAAAGTCTTAAGAAAGCCTGGCACTGTATCAAAGATCGTTAAATATCAATTTGAAAGCAAATCACAACGACGGTCAAGATGGTGGGGATTATCATTATACTGTATCAAAGATCGTTAAATATCAATTTGAAAGCAAATCACAACCATAGAAATGATATAGGATTCGGAGTATTTACTGTATCAAAGATCGTTAAATATCAATTTGAAAGCAAATCACAACCAAATCTCCGAAAAGAATTGATTTGGCACTACTGTATCAAAGATCGTTAAATATCAATTTGAAAGCAAATCACAACAGGTAAGCCGCGAAGGTAAAGACCTGCGTACTGTATCAAAGATCGTTAAATATCAATTTGAAAGCAAATCACAACGATCTCGAGATGGTTTAGCCAGTACTGGATACTGTATCAAAGATCGTTAAATATCAATTTGAAAGCAAATCACAACCATACTGGTGTTCTTTGCCATTTTTTAAAACTGTATCAAAGATCGTTAAATATCAATTTGAAAGCAAATCACAACCCTATATCGGCAATATCGCAGAGCAAAAGGACTGTATCAAAGATCGTTAAATATCAATTTGAAAGCAAATCACAACCAGTAACGGTTTCTGTGCCGTCTTCATTCAACTGTATCAAAGATCGTTAAATATCAATTTGAAAGCAAATCACAACGAGCTTACTGAGATATCTGTTCAAGCAATAACTGTATCAAAGATCGTTAAATATCAATTTGAAAGCAAATCACAACAAGCATATTGAAGCTCTGTTTCAAGCGAGTACTGTATCAAAGATCGTTAAATATCAATTTGAAAGCAAATCACAACCATAATAATTCTGTTTCTGTTTTGAATTGTACTGTATCAAAGATCGTTAAATATCAATTTGAAAGCAAATCACAACAGATATTCCTGTGCCCTTACTCTTTGTTCGACTGTATCAAAGATCGTTAAATACCAATTTGAAAGCAAATCACAACTATAAACACCATCGTATTTCATAATAAATAACTGTATCAAAGATCGTTAAATATCAATCCCGATCAAGATTTAGTTGGTTTTTTTCAAAAACTTACAAAATCTAAATCGGGATCACAACCTGTTAGTTCCTGATTATCTGAAGGACAATGCTGTATCAAAGATCGTTAAATACCAATCCCGATCAGGAATTAGTTGGTTTTTTTCAAAAACTTACTAAATCTAAATCGTGATCACAACCAGGTGGATGAGGCTCTCGAAGCCACCTGAGCTGTATCAAAGATCGTTTAAATACAAAATGAAAGCAATACCCAACCATCAGGCCAAAATAATTCCAAAAATTTTGTTTACTTCGTCGTTTTTATTTTCTTTGTTTTTCTATGTTTTGCTTTGTTTATAATTATTAATTCAAAAATAAATTAGAAACTATGAAATCAAAAATCTTACAATTTAGCGTTGCCTTATTGATTTGTATTGCAAGCTCACATTTGCTTCGAGCGCAATCTTTTTCAGACAACATTGTCTCTCGTTGGAATTTTGATGAAGAATCAGGGTTCTTTGCCTCTGATGAAGTTACAATGGTTGAAGCTGAAATATTAGGTGATTCAATAGAATGGATTGAAGGTGTTAATGGAAACGCCCTGGATTTTTCAAATGCAGTTGATACAACAATCCTGCTTGTTGATGATACAGGGAATTTATCGGCGCTTGATTTTCCAACCGAATCCTTCTCGGTTGCATTGTGGGCAAGATTATCAATGGATTTAGCTGATGACAGAGAACAAATACTTCTTTGTAAAGGCTCTATTGGAAAAGGCGGGATACACGGTCCAAATAGTAATGGCGACAGGTATCTTATTTCTGTTAAGAGGTTTACTGGTAAATTCGAAATACGTTTTACGGTCGATGACGACGCAACAGTTAAAACACAACTGGGAGTTGTGCCAGCCGATACCATTTTTGCTGAAGACTGGGTACATTTGGCAGGTGTAAGAAACGTTGATGAAAAAATGCTTTACCTTTATTTTAATGGTGCTAAAATTGGAGAAATGGCAGATACAGCAGTAGAAATCAATACCGCCGGGCAGCCGTTACAAATTGGGAACTATATTAGCAGGGCAAGTTTATTTAAAGGTCCGATAGATGAAGTTTTAATTATTGACAAAGCACTTTCTGGGGAAGAAGTTGATGAATTGTATAAAAATGAGTTTGGAAAAACTGGCTTCCATAACGAAAAAGCAGCTAAAAATATGGTTATTGCCCCAAATCCGGTAAAAGATGAATTGATCATCAGAAATGCATCAAACTTAACAAAAATTGAAATATATAGCATTACCGGCCAAATGGTTAAAACCATTTCGAACCAAAGATTTGAAACCATTCGTTATAATGTTGATCTCCTCCCCGCCGGGTACTATATTGTGAAAGGTTATAATAATAGTGAGATCAGTACTGGTAGTTTTATTATAAAGTAACCCCGCGTTCTAACACAAAAAAATAGTTACATATTTTTGGTCTAAAAAAAATATTCTTAATAGTCCACAAGGTTTTTCTTGTGGACTATTGTTTTTATAGGAATTGTTTTTTTGCCCTGAAGCGGGCAATGCCCTGCATTATCTTTTTTTTTGCGAGGAATCTGGTTTCCTGCGTATCTTTTTTGTTGCTGCTCCCTCGCATTATGCATAAATTCAAACCATTCTGGCGCTCCGTTTAAGTGGTTTTAAACTTTTTTTGGCATCAATGCTATATGGGATCACTTAAAAATACAACTTAAATAATTTGTCATCTGAAGTTTTGAGAAGGGATTAGTTAAATATTATGTTCAAATTGTACGTTAAAAAAACCAATACAATAACTTTGAAAGAAAAAATTTTCCAAACTAATTTTTTCTATATGCCTGTAATAAAACTCAACCTAACTAACAGTCTGCTTCAGGACATCGAGGTGGCTTTGAACGACTATAATCCCGAAAGTCAATGGTACGTTGATATTGTAACTAGTGAGGTACTATTTATCCCGGGTAATTTTTTCGGGGACGAAGAATCGGAAAATGACATCGTGAATGATCTCAGCGGGCGCTATATTCCTGTTTCTGCAAGGTCGTCAGACCAAGGCTGGAGACAGATGGAAAGGTTTATTCTTTTACTTGATGAAACTGATGAAAACCGTGACAGGTTGCTGGATGCTATCATTGGCAGGAACGCATTTTCACGCTTTAAGGATAAATTATTCCGAATGGGTATTCTTGAACAATGGTATGAATTTAAAGGCAGGGAAGACCGGAAAGAGGCCCTCGAATGGCTTCTTGAAAATGAACTGATAGAAGAAAAAGACATTGCCTGTGGATTGGAATTATATGAAGACTGGCTTAATGCAAAAAGAAAACGCGATGCTGATATTCTAAAAATGAAAACCGGGGCAATGGTTAAATGCATCTATAACGCCGGGCATGAAGGAAATATTGCCCCGGGCAGGATTTATAAAATCCTCGGGGAAAAAGAAGAGCACCTGCTTATAAGAATTAAAGATAACAATGGCAATGAAAAGTGGTACCCAAAAAGCCATTTTGAACTGCTGCCGTTAAAAAAAGTATAGCCCCAGAACAGGTTTGCCATACAATTTTCAACAAATAATGATGAACTTCAAAAAAATTTCCTGCATTCGTTGCTGGTCTTTCACAATATAATAATTTTACATCCCGTTACACTGCAATTTTATACAGGTGTTATTGATTAATGCTAAGTCAATGTTCAGTCCAAAGCTCATCTTAATAATAATAGTCCTGGTGAACAGCCTCGTACTGGAAGCCCAGCGTACCATTGTTTCGGGTAAAGTTATTGATGCAGTAACAAATGAGCCTATACCATTTACCAATGTTGGTTTTCAGCACAGCATGGCAGGTACCATCAGTGAGATGGACGGTACCTTTTACCTTTCTACCCTGAAAGCTACCGATACTTTGTTTGTATCGAGCCTGGGATACGAAATCATGAAATTGCCGGTAGAAACAGGCAGACAACAAAGCTTTACAGTAAAACTGACGCCTGCAACCTTTGCCATCGAGGCAGTGGTGGTGAAACCGGGTGAAAATCCGGCCTTTCGTATCCTCAGAGAGATAATTGCCCATAAAAAGCAAAACGACCCGTCGCGCCTTCAGTCTTATCAGTACAGGGCTTATACTAAGCTCAGGCTCGATCTTAACAATATTACAGAAAAGATGAAAGACACACGGTTGCTGAAAGATTTCGGCTTTGTCTTCGATTATATGGATTCTTCTGAAATTTTTAACAAGAATTATCTTCCGCTGTTGATCACAGAGTCGGTTTCGAAAATGTATTTTGCAAAAAATCCCCCGGTCAACCGCGAGGTAATCGAGGCTTTCAAGGTAAGCGGCATCGAGAACAAAACCATATCGCAGTTTTCGGGACGGATGTACCAACAGATGAATATTTACGATAACTTTATTCTTTTTTTTGATCCGGGGTTTATCAGTCCCATTTCCGATTTTGGCAGAATGTATTACAAATATCATCTCGACGACAGCGCTGCCATTGATAACCATTGGTGCTATAAAATCTCCTTCAGGCCTAAACGTAAGCAGGAACGAACTTTTCATGGCTTTTTCTGGGTAGCAGACACCTCCTTTGCCATTAAAAACATACAATTACGTGTATCGTCCGATGTTAACCTCAACCTGCTCAAAGATATGGTAGCTACATACAACTACGATCAGGTAAACGATACAATCTGGTTTCTTACCGGTGAAGATTTGGTAATTGATTTCAATATTTTTGAGAAATCATATGGTTTTTTCGGACGTAAGACTGCTGTATATGACAGTATCACATTCGACAAACCGGTTCCCGCCGAGATAACCCGGATTTCAACCGATACTTATATATCGGAGAATAAGATTGACAGGGACGATAATTTTTGGGAAACCAGCCGAAAGGCTCCTATTACCGATGAAGACAGGAAGATTTACGAAATGGTTGATGCTGTAAAAGAGGTGCCTAAATTTAAATTGTATTACGGCTTTATAAATATGCTGGCCGGTTATTATATTGTTGCCGGCCCCATTGAGTACGGACCCTACTATACCACTTTAAGCAGCAATCCCATTGAAGGATTGAGGCTGAGGGTGGGGGGGAGGACAAGCAATGCCTTTAGTACCAAAATTATGCCGGGAGGCCATATAGCCTATGGTTTTGGTGACAAAAGGCTTAAATATGGGCTGTATTGTCAATATATGTTTAATGCCAACCCCCGCAGAACAGCCTATATAGGATATTTTCACGACATCAGGCAACTAGGAAAAAGCGACAATGCCTTTCTCGATGATAATTTTATGGTTTCACTCCTCAGGAGAAACCCGAACTACAAGCTAACCATGACCGATCAGTTTACGGCATATTATGAACATGAATGGGCGCATGGCATCTCGAATACACTTAAATTTAACCATCAGACCATTTATGGTACCGATTATGTTCCTTTAGGCTATTATTCACCTGCCTTGGATACCCTGTCAGCTTTATCTTTTACGTCAGCAGAGTTTACGCTTTCTACACATTTTGCCTACCGCGAAAAGTTTCTCTGGGGCAAGTTCGAGCGTAAAAGCCTTGGCTCGGTTTACCCGGTTATTGACCTCGATCTGACCTATGGCCCAAAAGATTTTTTGAACAATAGAAACGATTATTTTAAGGTAAGCATAAAGGTTTCTGACTGGATAGAAACCAATCCGATGGGGTATTTTAAATATATTCTTACTTATGGAAAGATATATGGTACGTTGCCCTATCCGTTATTAAAACTTCACGAAGGCAACGAGACTTATGCCTTTGACCCGCTTTCTTTCAACATGATGAATTATTACGAGTTTGTCAGCGATGAATATTTCAGGATATTTGCAGAACAGCATTTTCAGGGATTCTTTCTAACCCGCATACCTTTACTTCGCAAGCTCAACTGGCGTGAAGTACTCAATTGCAATGTGCTTTATGGTGGTTTGTCAGAAAAAAATAAAAAAGCAATGGTGTTTCCCGAAGGGTTAACATCGCTTGACGGCCCTTATCTTGAGGCAGGTGCCGGTATTGAAAACATTTTCAGGCTTTTAAGGATAGATGCCATGTGGAGGTTATCGCATCTTGATAAACCTGGCGTGAGCAGTTTTGGGATAAGGGTTTCTGTAAGATTGTCGTTCTGATTATTCATAAATCTTTTCACCCGGCGCAAAATTATCTTTGTAGCGCAGGTATTTTTGGTTGTATGTTAAAACTCAGGAAGGCTTGATTTAACAACCAGCCTGTAAATATCTTCATTACCCCCTTCTGACTGGAATTTTGACAAGTAGCCGATGTTACCATTGCCTATCGGGTAATAAAAGATGTTATCGCCGGTGTTATTGATGGGAGAGCCTAAATTAACCGGGGTTTTCCATTTTTTGTTGTCGGCCGTGGCATAAAATACATCATAGCCACCCATGTTGTAATGACCTTTGGAACTGAAAAATAGAACTGCCCCGTTTTTCAAAACAACGGGAGATGCCTCGTCAAAAGGTGTGTTGATGGATTTTCCAAGATTTCTTGGCTTCCCCCAGGTATTGTTATTCGTCCTTTTTGAGACATAGATGTCAAATCCTCCCAAGCCTCCTTTACGGTTACTGGCAATATACAACAGTTGCCCGTTTTCTGATATACTTGCCCCAGTCTCATCGGCAGGGGAGTTTATTTTACCTGCAGGTTTTTCGGCTTTCGACCATTTTTCATTTACTAAATAACTTACATAAATATCAGATCCCTGGTCGGTTTTGCGCACAAGGTACAACTCTTTGCCGTTGTGAGATAGCGAAACAGGGTAAAACTCACCATCTGAGCCGATATCAGGGGTAATATTCACAGGGTCAGACCATACCTCTCCTTCACGGGTGGTCAAATAGAGGGCATCGTAAAACTTAAGTCGGCGAACAAAAACCATTTTGTCTTCATTTCCTGAAACAACAGGATACAGTTCTGAGGCTGAGGTATTGATGTTATCAGCAAGCAATATTTCATCGAGTTTTAAGGGATTGTCTTCAATGATTTTTGCCCTTTCGCACGATTTTATTTCGTTTTCTACAATGGTTACATTGTAATTACCGGCATAAAAGGGAGAGAGAATAAAAGTGTTGTATGCTTCCAGCGCCTTGTTTAACTGGTTGTTTATTCGGTAAGCGTTACCCAGGTAAAAATAGGCATGTAAAGGGGCATTTGTTTCTTCGAATGATCTTTTTTTATATTTGTTCTTTTCTGTGATATTTTTAACTGCTTTTTCAAGATATGGTATGGCTTTGGCTTCCTGTCCGGGAATGTTTAAATAACTTTCGCCGATTTTGAAGTTATAATGCGGGTTATCTGGTTGATAATCCATCAGCTTCAGATAGTAATACAAAGCCTCCTGGTAATCACTCCTGTTGAAAAAAAACTCACCTTCTTCAAAATGATCTTTGTATTCTGAAACCTTGTTTTCCTGGGCATACAGCGACATAATGGCACTCAGGGCAAATAGAATAATTGGCAATTGTTTCATATTTAAAACGATTGGATCATTCAAATTTATGAAATCTTATCACAATATGAAACAAATTGGTAAAAATGAGCAAAAAGAGTGCATCTTAAAAGCCCTGAAAGGCTCTACCTGACATGGACAGAAATATCTTCATTATCTGAATTAATATTTATTACAATAATCCTGCATGCCCGACTGGTTTCCCAGTCAGGCTAATGCAGGAATTTGCGCTAAGAAGACTTTTAAGATACTTTTTTGCCAGAGGGCAGTTTTTACTCAATCCTTAATTTTTCAGGGACTTCACTTCGTTTTATTGATAGTTTTGAGGCATCGGGCCCTGTTATTTCTATTTCTATTCTGCGGTTGTACTTTCGGCCTTCGGGGTTGTCGCTGCCATCGGGATTACTGTTGATGGCGGCAAAACGGGTTTCGCCATACCCAACTGCAACCATTCTGCCGGCATTTACCCCTGCAGATACAAGGTAATTTCGTGCTGCATTGGCACGTTTTACCGATAATAATTTATTATATTCTGCCGGACCAATGGCATCGGTGAGCCCGATGAGCTCAAAAGTTAATCCGGGATACTTTTGCGCGAGGGCTACAATCTGACCAAGTTCTGTTTTTCCCTTTTCGGTCAATGCGTAACTGTCGAAAGCAAAGTAAACAGGGGTGAGCAATATTTTTTCTTTCTCAGGTTCAGTTGTCGCAATCTCTTCTGGCTGGGTCTCTTCCGGTATTTTTTGCTGTATAGTTTCAACGGTTGTTTCCTGTTCTGGTGTTACAACAGGCAGCTTGGTTTCTGCAGTGGTTTCTTTGGCTACAGAAATTTCTTCTGCTTTTTCTGTATCGGGAATAATCTTTTCTGGTGTTACATCTTCCTGAACTTCTGTAATTTCTTCGGCTTCTGCAACACCGGGAACTATAACCTGAACCTTGTAAATGTCCTCTTTTCCGAAACCATCAGGCTCAAACAACGAGATATAGCCGTATTTGCCGTTTTTATGCGGATAGTAAAACAGATCGTCGTCGGTAGTGTTCAGCGGATAACCCAGGTTCACAGGATAACCCCAGTTACCTTTGGCATCGGCAGAAGATTTGTATATATCATATCCTCCCATGCCTCTATGTCCTTGCGAACTAAAGAAAAGTGTTTTGCCATCTTCGGTGATAAAGGGACAGTCTTCATTAAGCGCTGTATTAATAGCTGCACCTAAATTTACAGGCATTCCCCAGTCGCCGGAACCATCGAGCTCAGATTTATAAATATCCATACCGCCAAAGCCGCCCTGACTGTTACTTGTGAAATAAAGTGTTTTACCGTCTTTTGAAATGCTGGCATGCGATTCCCAGTATTTGGTATTGATGAGCTTGTTCAAGGGGACAGATTTTTGCCAGATGCTGTCAACCAATTTGCTAACATAAATGTCGCTGTTGAAATTATCTTCTTTTGTAAGGTATAATACAGTGCCATCGTATGATACAGAGGTAACATACTGGTCTCCGTCTGACTGGATCATAGAGGTGATGTTCACCGGATTTGTCCATTCGCCGTTTTTTAATACCGAATAGTAAACAGCATCATAGAATGGCAGTTCGTTCATATAAAGCAAGGTTTTACTATCGCCCGAAATAACAGCTTTGAAGTTTGAAGAACTGCTGTTAACTATTTCTCCAAGGTTTGTTTTTTCAAAGTTAACAGGGTTTGCCATGAACTCCTTTGCAGCATTGCACGCGGCAATTTGTATGTCTATAAAGGCATGGTCATTTTTATCAGAAGCCGGCAGAAGCTTTTTATAGGTGTTGTAAGCTTCAATTGCCTTATCCAGCATGTAGTTAACCCTGTATGCATTGCCCAGGAAAAGATAGGCATCCATAGGCGCTTTTTCTTCCTTGAACTTACTGTCCCGGTTATTGTTTTTAAGGTTTTTTACAGCTTCGAGCAGATAAGAAATAGATTTATCTTTCATACCGGGAATATTGAGATAACACTCACCTATCCGGTAATTGATGTTGGCGTTGTCTTTGAAGCCATTATTGTATAATTCCATATAATCATACAATGCATCAACGTATTCTTCCTGTGCAAGAAAAAACTCGGCATCGAGAAAATATTCTTTAAGCACCACTTCTGTAACCTGCGACTTAATTACCAGAGTTGATGCAACTATCATAAACAGGAATAGAACTTGTTTCATCAGGGTTATTTTTGAAGTTTTAACAAAGTTATCATATTGAAAAAAAAATGCCAAATTTAGATTCTTAGTTATTAACATATTATAAAATGAACAGTTAAATTTAATAAAATAGGCAGAATTAAATGCCATTCTCCCTGATTTTTTATTAAAAAATAAAAGCCAAAAGCCCGATGTCCTGTTTACGCAGCATGCCGGGTACTATTTCTGTTTAATAAGAAGTTCTCCGGGTACGTTGTTCATGTAAATAATAATAAGGTATTCAGGCACTTTATCAAGTAAAATTTCCACCCTTCGGTTGTATTTTCTTCCAACGGGATTGTCGGTTCCGTCGGGGTAACTGTTCATGGCAACGGGTGATTCTTCTCCTAAACCATTTATTTTTATGCGTGCCCCTTCAACCTGCGATTCTACCATCAGGTTTCTTATATAATTGGCCCTTCTGACAGACAGTTTTTTATTATATGCTTCATCACCAATGGCATCGGTGTATCCGTTAAGAATAATCTTTACTTCGGGATACTTTTTAAGAATTTCGGTGAGATCGGAAATGTATTCAATTTCTTTTGCGGTGAGACTAAACCTGTCGAAGCCAAAAGGTATATGCCTTATGGCAATAGTGTCGGCAACTTCTGCTTCGGGCCCTTTTATGGCTGGCTCGCCCGGCAGTGTTTCGGCAACGGGGGAAGTGAAAATTCGCGCTATCAGGGATGCATCAAGTTCTGTATTAACAATTAATTCATTTACAGACAGGTAATCAGGTAGCGAAATGCTTTTTTTGTTTAAATATGTCTTATCAGCAAAAAAATTAAGCTCATACTCCCCCGATGGTAGTTTGTATGTATATATTCCGTCTTGTTCTGGCTTTTTAACGCTTAAGGTATCATCTTTAAGTTTATCTACCAGGGCGATCTGTATCCGGTCGTACGGAAGTGGTTGATTACCGGCAGGTTTAAGCTGTCCGCGAACCCTAAATCGCGCCGGGTTGGCTTTAGACAATAGTTCGAAGCGGAAAATGTCCATCGAACCAAAGAGATTATCGGAGTATTTCGCGTGGTAACCGGTGGTACCGTCTTTTATCGGGAAAAAGAAGAGGTCATCATCGGGGGTATTCAAGGGATAACCGGCATTAGACGGATTGCCCCAGTTGCCGGCAGCGTCAGCATCGGCATAAAAAATGTCGTAGCCCCCCATGTTATAATGCCCCCCGGAACTAAACCAGATTCTTTTTCCGTCGAAGGTTATAAAAGGGGTATCCTCGTTCGATGCGGTGTTAATAACAGGTCCGAGGTTAACGGCAGGCGACCACTCCCCGTTGCGGTCTTTTTCTGACCTGTAGATATCAAGCCCGCCATAGCCACCCGGTCTGTTACTGGTAAATATTAAGGTATTGCCATTGTTGGCAAAACTGGCATGTGTCTCGTTGAAAAGGGTATTGATGTGGTCGTTGAGTTTATTGATTTTTCCCCATTTACCGCCTTCTTTTTCACATATATAAATATCGCCACGTGAAACAGGGTCGTACATCTGTAGCAACAAAACGTTACCATCTTCAGATAACCCGGTTACCAGAAAGTCACCGTCTGATTTTATATTTGAGGTAATATTGGTGGTTTCCCATGAAGATGAGGTTTTTACCGCGTTCATTATTGCATCGTAAAACTTCAACACTTCCATGTAATATATCTGTTTTTCATCGCTTGTTACCAACGGATTGAAGTTAGAATAGGTATTATTAATGCCTTCATCAAGGGGTGTTTTTTTAAGCATGATTGCTGCCTCAACAAAATCTTTGGCATTATCGCAAAGCTGTAATTCGTAATCAGCTCTGGCATATAATTCCGACCCGCTGTTCACCGAATCTTTCAGTACATTAAGTATACCCTGGCATTTATCAAACTGATAATTGATTCTGTATGCTATTCCCAAATGAAGCAATGCATCAAGCGGGGCGAAGTCTTCAGCGGGCGATTTGCCCAAATAGTTCCCTGAAGATTTTTTGGCCGCTGTTTCAAGATAACCGATGGCATTTTCTTTTTTGCCAGGTATAAAAAGGTAACAATAGCCGATCTTATAAGTGATATTGGCAGTTTTATAGCCTTTGTCATACAATTGTCTGAAATAGGGCAATGCCTCGGAGTATTCTTCCGACAATATAAACTCTTCTCCTTCAATATATTGCTCTTCGGGGCTTAATACAAATTGTCCGTAGGATATTAGACTTAGCAAACTGAATAACAGGACAAATAAAGTTTTTTTTGGTTTAATAAGGATTTTGATCATGTTTCAGTTCAGGTTTTTTTCGACTTCTTTTTTTTCTTTCTTAAGATGAAAAATATAATGATGAATATCAATAATCCATTGACAATAATGAGCGAAGTCACGAGTTTCTTTTTGCCTTTTTGCACCACATCGTAGGCGGCTTCATCTGTTTCGGTTGCATCAAGGCCCTTGTCAAAGACCAGTTTCAGCAAAAGGTTCAAAAGGTCTTGTTCGGTAAATTTGTATTCGCCGGTATAGCCGATAAGATGCTGCAGCAGCTCATAGGGAGATGAGAATTGTTGCAAATCTATTAATTCCAATGCCCTGGTTAGTTCAAGAGATGCATTCTTTTTCAGTAATTTTACAAAATCTGCCGTGTTACCGGTTCCAATAATATCAAGCAAAAGTTGATATATGGTCTGCCTGTTATAATTATGAAACTCGGAAGTATTGATGAGATAGTTCAGCAAATCTGCAAAGGTAGATATCCCTTTATCTTTTAAATCAAGCGACTGTATCACCGCTTTAAGATTGCCCGAAGCGTGTTTTGCAAGAAACAGCCTGAAAATCTCGAGGTTTTTATCAGCGTTTACTTTAATGTATTCAACAAGTTCGATTACCTCTTTGGTTGTATAGCCTGTATCTGTGGCATTGGCCCAAAGGTATTGAAGCAGATCTTTCGAAGTGTTGATGCTCTCGGTGTTGAGGTTTAAGTCTGAGAGTGTCTTTTTGAGATTTTCTTTCCCGTTTAAGATCATGCTCTGGAGCAGAAAGTCTACATCAAGGTTTACCGATGATTCTTTTAACAGTGTTTCAACATCTTTTCTCGAATAGTTGTCTTCTTCTGCATTTGAGTAAAGATGTCTTGTAAGCTGATAGGGTTCTGAAAAATTCTTTAGCCCCGATTCGAGTTTTCGCAATGCAAAACTCATCTCCTGCGAAGAGTTTGCATTCAGAATATTCAGGTAATCGTTAAGATTACCGGCGTTTTTCGACGAAATAATGGTTAAAGCATAGTTCAGGTCGTCTGCCTCATAAGGTTTTGATGAAATATCTGAATAAAGCATTTCCACAAGTTTTTCAGGAAAATAGATATGGGCAGAGTCTGGGTTAAGACCTGAAAGGTATGTTTTAATGCTGTCTGAAGAAGGTTTTTTAATCTCTTCAAGGTATTGTGAAAGGTTCTTTTGGGCAAGGTAATTAATGAACAGATTGTCAATTTCGGCCAGGGTGTAAGAATTACCAGGCATCTCTTTAATAAGATGATCGTATAATTCTGATGCACTGGTTATACCAAGTTTCTCCAAATCAAGTGCTTCAAGATATTTCTGTAAATTTCCGCTGCTTAGCTGCGATAAATATTTGAATGTTTCAGAATCTTTAACAGGAATTCTTCCTGCAATTTCTGCAACAGATTCTGGTGCCGGAGCAGGTGAGTATTCAATAACCACCTTTTTTGTAACAGTGTTGCCATTGGCATCTGATAAAGTGAATTCGAGGGTATTTTTTCCTTCTTTGGGAGTGTAGAGGTAAACAAACCGTCGCCTGTTTAATTCGAGCTGTTCATTTTTTATCAGCGAATCGTTATTATAGATGCTGATATCAAGGGTTGTATTTCTGTCAACATTGAGTTTAATGGCCACCGGTTTTCCTGTGGTGACTGTATAGTTTTCGGTTTCAATCTCAAGCCTGGGTTGTATTTGCTGCGGTATCTGTTCCTGCTGTTGCAGATTAGCCTCTGTTGTTGAAGCAGAAAGGGTGGTTTGGTGTGCAAAATAATCCGAAGGGTGAGCTACCGGAATATAAATTGTTTCACGGTTTTCGTCAAAACCCTTACCGGAAATTACGAGTTCAAAATTACCCGATTGCGCATCCAAACTATATTTTCCATCGGCATTGATCTGTGTTTCGCTGAACGTTTTATTTGTTTTTTTATCAATAAGTTTAACAGTAAGATTTTCAAAATTACTATTAACCATGTCACTTGTCCGAGCCGATCCTTTAAGAATAAACTTTCTGGGATGTTTCTCCGAAAAAATTTCGAGCTTGTAAATATCGTCAAGGCCGTATCCCGACTCCGGGTCGAATATAGAATAATAGGCAAATTCCCCGTTTTTCACAGGAACAAAAAACAGGTCATCGCCGGTTGTATTTACCGGATAACCTGCGTTTAAGGGCTTAGACCAAGTATCGTTATCAAGTAATGTTGAGTAGAAAATATCGAACCCGCCCATGTTGTAATGTCCCTGCGAGCTGAAATACAATGTTTTGCCGTCTCCGGTAAGAAACGGGGTGTCTTCGTTGTATTCTGAATTAATTACAGGGCCAATATTCACCGGCTCTTCCCAGTTGTTTTTCCCCAGACGTTTGGATGTGTATATGTCCAGCCCGCCATAACCGCCATTTCGGTTGCTGGTAAAATATAGTGTTTGCCCGTTGGGCGAGAGAGAAGCATGTGATTCCCAGTATTTGGTGTTGATATTACCTCCAAGCTTTTCCAGTTTCGACCATTTGTCATCATCACGGAAACTGATATATATATTGCCGTCGAAACCGTCGCTGCGGTATACAAAAAGTTCGTTACCGTTCCATGAAAGTCCTGTGCAATATGAATTACCATCGAGGGCAAATGATGGTGTGAGATTTATGGGATAAGACCATTTGCCGTTTTCTTTTTTACAATAAAACACACCATCGTAAAACTGTAGTTTTTTTGTGAATACCAGCGTGGTCTCGTCACCGGAAACAATAGGATTGATTTCGGGAAACCTCGAATTAATCTCCTCTCCAAGGTTTTGCTTTACAATATATAGCGGTTTGGTTTCGATATCGAGCGCCACTTTGCATGCTTTTATCTGTTTATCAACAAGCGATGCGTCGTAAACAACCGGGTCAAGGATTGTTTTAAAGTATTCATAAGTTTTAATTGCCTCATCCAGCTTGTTGTTGACCCGGTATGCATTGCCAAGGTAGTAGTATGCTTCGGGGGGCGCCTGTTTTTCTTTAAAATTGTTTTCTCTGAAATCAGGATTGATATTTTTAACTGCCTGCTGCAGGTAACTAATTGATTTTTCCTTTTGATAAGGGTCATTAAGATAGCAAACGCCAATTTTATACCTGATGTGATCATTGTCTGGTTCGGTGCGAAGAATTTTCTGGTACAAAGGCAGCGCATCGGCCCACTCCTCAAAAAGAAAATAAGATTCTGCCTCGAGGAACAAAGATTTTAATTCACTTTGCGTCTGTGAATAAATATTAATGCTTAAAAAATTTACAAAAACAAGGTAAAAGAGAATAAATCTGGATTCTTTATAACCTTTCATAAGGCACAAGTTTGATTGTTAACAAATTTAGTAATAAAAATTCAATGCATCAGAATTATATCATACCAATAAAACGTTATCAGGAATCCAAACCACCGTTTTAATTTATAAACCAGCCGATTTGCATTACAATACCTGATAAAAGAACCTGGTCTGTGAGTTCTGTTATTTTTTATTTTAACGGCAAGATATAAAAAAAAATGCATTCTTAATTATTCAGATACAAACAGATATATACAATTTGTTGATAACTTAAGTATTTCCCCCAAAACTTAAAGATAAATAATTTTTGTATATTAATAGATATCAGTGTTTTATTTATAGAATGATATTTTTTAAAAACTTAGCTATATTCAGAGGTGTCAAAATTTTCTAATTTTTTGGCAATGCTGTTCAGAAAGCTGCCTCCAAGTGCACCGTCAATAATACGGTGATCGTATGTAAGGGAGAGCATTACAATATCGCGTATCCCAATGGTCAATGACCCGTTTACATTCACCACGGCAGGTTTTTTTCTGATGGTGCCCACGGCAAGAATAGCCACTTCGGGAAGATTGATAATGGGGGTCCCGGTAAGGCTGTTATACTGCCCGATATTTGTTATTGTAAAGGTGCTCCCTTTTATTTCAGTGGGCAACAGTTTATTTTCACGTGCCCTGCTTGTAAGGTCGCTGATTTTTACAGCCAGTCCCGTTAAGTTTTCTTTATCAGCCTGTTTAATAACTGCTACAATCAGGTTCCCGTTGGTAAGCGCCGTAGCAAGTCCGATGTTTATCTCTTTCTTAATGAGTATTTTATCGCCGTCAACAGATGAGTTTATCCTTGGATACTCCTTTAGTACCCTCGCCACGGCACTTGTAATTAAAGCGGTATAGGTAAGATTTACTTTTTCTTTTTCGATAAAACGGGTTTTGATTGATTCTCTCCAGTTTACCAGTTCTGTTACATCTGCTTCAATAAAGGAGGTGACATGAGGAGCCGTTTTTACCGATTTGAGCATGTTGTCTGCAATGAGCTTGCGCACACGGTCCATTTCAATTACTTCCCCTACATCATTTGAAAGATCAATTGTATTTTCTTTTAGGGAGCTATGGCCTTCTTCGCTGTTTACGTGGGGTGCATCAGGGCGATAGGGGCGGCCCGACAAAATATATTGATGTAAGTCTTCTTTTGTAATGCGGTTATCTGCCCCGGTACCTTTAATGTATTTTAATTCGGCAACAGATATTCCACGTTGTTTTGCAAGGTTTAAAACGAAAGGAGAAAGGTATTCATCATCCTGATACAAAGGCTTGGCCTGTTTGCTATCTGCTTTTACTGAATTCAGGGTTTCAGATATCAGTATGTCAGGTTTTTGTTCTGTACTTTGAACAGGAGTGTCAATTTCATATCCGTTGCTTTCATCTGAACCGGCAGCCCCATTGTTGGTTTCAATAATGGCAATTACCTCGCCTACTTTGGGAATTTCCCCCTCACGATAAACTATTTTTTTCAGAATGCCGTTCACCGGTGAAGGAATTTCGGAGTCAACCTTATCTGTTGCCACTTCTACCAGCGAACGGTCTTCTTCAATAGCTTTTCCCTCTTCAAAAAACCATTTTGTGATAGTAGCCTCAATAATGCCTTCACCCATTGCCGGAAGTTTCAATTCGAATTTAGCCATGTAAATAGTTATTATTCAAGATAATGATCTTCCGAGTTTATCAAAAGCTTTGAAAAGAATAGTAATATCGTTTCTTACCTTATAGTCTTTTGCATATAGCATGTTCACTTTGGCGCTTAAGGTTTCATCAATAAGGCTGTCATGAATAACATCGGCAGGGTTTAAAATACCTTTTCTAAGATAGGGCAGTTTTCCATGGTTGTAAAGTTTGTATTGGTGATAACCAATTAACGAATACTTGCCTGAAAGCACCTTTGTAAGGTTTTTGACCATTCTAACTGGTTTTGGGACGAACAAGGCCGCCACCGGAGTGAGGAGAATTAAGAAAACAGATGCAATGATGTCGAAGAACCTTTTTCGCCGCTGGTTGATGGTTCTTGATATTGCATTGAAATTTAGAATATAAAGTTCGCCTGCTGTATTTATCGAATTACTCCCGATTATAGAGAGGCTTTCCGGGGGTGCTATTTTGAAATCTACATCGGTACTGGTGAAATGCAGCATTGCCCCGATTATGTCCTGCGAACTCATGCTCTTGGCACAAAAGATTATTTCATCTGCTTTGTTTATGGCAACAATATCTTCGATCTGTGAAATATTACCAATAAACGCCCCATTTATCTCAGAGTCGTTGGGATGCACAGTCCCTACAACCTCGGGTTTGATATGGGTCTGTTCAAGAATGCTTAAAACCCTGTTGCTCTCAGCTTTATCGCCCACTATTACAATTCTTTTTCGTTCTTTGAATATTTCAAACTTGAAATTTTCTTTACTAAGAATATGTAACAAAATACGTATACTAAATGTTGTGAACAACACCCAAATTGTTCCAAGCAATATGAGTGCCCTCGAGAACCTTAAATGTTCCGGCAAAAGCGCGTAAATTACAAGAATTAAAAGCGTGCCAAATAATACCCCCCTTATGAGGTTGCCCGGTTTAATGTGTTTTTCATACCCCCCTGAAAGGTAAACAGAAACAGTCCAGAACAATATGTATGACGGTACAGCAAAAAGCAGGTATTCATCAGGATATGTGCCGCTGTTTTTAAAAATATATTTCTCCCACAAAGGGGTGAAATAGTAAAAACCAAGATAAACTATAACGATGTTGAGGAAGGGGTTTACTGAATTGATAATAAAACGCCGCAGAATAGAGATTGTAGCCCTTATGTATATGGCCGTGTTTATAAGCAGGCTGAAAAACCTGGCATTTTTTTTAGTGAAGTATTTGCTGGCGAAAATCATCATGGCCCTGTAAAAAACCAGCACGTAATTGATGCTGCTTTTCTTGGTACTCTCGCCTTTGTAATGTATAATGGTTGTATCGGGAAAATAATAGTTGTTATAACCTTTAAGCAGTATTCTGTATGAGAGGTCAATGTCTTCTCCGTACATAAAGTAATCTTCGTCGAGGATGCCTATTTTGTCAAATATTTCTTTTCGTACAAGCATAAATGCCCCGGGCAGTACTTCTACCTTGTGAACTTTTTCTTTGTCAAGGTAACCCAAATGGTACCTGCCGAAAATTTTTGATTTAGGAAAGAGTGCAGACAGCCCGAAAACTTTGTAAAATGCTACCATCGGGGTAGGTAATGAGCGTTTCGATTCTGGCAGAAATTTACCCTTACCGTCTATCATTTTCACACCCAGGCTGCCGGCATCGGGATGTTCGTCCATAAAAGCAAGGCACTTTTTAAAAGTTTCTTCTTCAACAACCGTATCGGGGTTAAGCAGGAGGATGTATTTTCCCCCGGCCTCTTTTATAGCCTGGTTATTTGCTTTTGCAAAGCCCGAGTTTACTTTGTTCTCAATTAACTTTACCCCGGGGAATTTCTCTTTTATCATCTGGCATGAGCCGTCAACAGAATTGTTGTCTACCACAAATATTTCAGCCTCGATGTTTTTGGCAGAATTAATTACCGAATAGAGGCATTGCTCTAAAAAGAATTTAACATTGTAGTTGACTATAATTACAGAAAGGTCCATTTATATGCGTTGCAAAAAAAACCAAAAATATAAAAACTCATTGATTTATTATGGATAAAGTGTGTAATAACCCGGTCTATGTTACCAGATTTATTCAGGAAGGTATTTAGCACATTCCATAAGCACCATTTTACATGCGTTGACATTTCCGGCTTTACAGGCTTTCTGAAAAAATTTGCAGGCATTGTCAAGTTCTTCAAGCCGAAAATATGACATGCCAAGGTTGAAATTCGTTTCGGCGTTGTTGTCATTTATCTCTAAGGCTTTCTTGAAATCCTGCACCGCTGCACTGTAATCTCTGAGTTGGTAATTAAGGTAACCCCTGCTGTGATATGCGCTGGCGATGCAACTGTTGAGTGCAATTGATGTTGAAAAATCTTCGGTAGCTTTTTCGTATTCAAGGATGTTCATGTAGGCAATGCCACGGTTCAGGTATACTTTATACAGCTCTGTTGATCCTTGCAAGTCAATGGTTTTGTTAAAATCATCAATGGCTTTTTTATATCTCTGCCTGGTGTTGTTAATAAGGCCCCGCAGGTAGTAAAACTCGCTTTCCAGGGGGGCGTTCAGTATAGCTTTTTCTACCAGCGCAAGCGATTGCTTAAAATCTTCTTTCAGGTAATATATATAAATCTGAAGCTGCTGTGCTTTTAGGTTTGACGGTTCATGGTTTAAAGCTTCTTCAACTTTGGCGAGCGCTTCAACATAATTCGTGTTTTTAATGCTTTGGTCGGCTTCAGCCAGAAGTTGTTCTGTCTTCGACTGAGAGAAAACAGAAACCGCGATGAAAATAATCAACATCAAAGATATGGCAGACTTCATAAAATACTATTTCTTATCAGCTCCTAAGATAGAAATTATTGATGTGATTGTCAAAAAACATATTGCTATATTTTACACACATGTATAAAAAGTATCGGGCAAATTAATTCAACATTCAGAAAACCGGCAATCTTTTGAAACTAAATTGTTATCAACCTTATACTAAAGACAGGTCCTGCAGTATTGTCCTCATGTGACCTGAATTTTACCGTGATGTTTTTTTTGCCGAGTGTTAAATTTTCTGGTATCACATATTGAATTTCTTTAAATTGCGCTGATTTTAGCGAAGAAAGGTCTTCTGTGGCTATCACGTAATTATTCACTGTAATGTCAAATGTTTTTGCACCCGGATATCCGCCATGGTACTCAACTACAAGTGCTGTAGGTTTTTTTCGGGGAACTTTTACCTCATAAGAAAACCATCCGTTGTGTGATTCTCTGTATGGTTTTAATTTATATAGGCCTGTCACCGATTGTTCGCTTTTCAGGTTATGCTTTTGTTCTTCGAGGGTATCACCTGCATTTATGAAATCGAATGTAATTGGCTGAAGTTGTCTTTTTCTTGCCTGCATGGCATTGTAGTCGTTTTCAAGGTTCTCCCATTGTCTTGCTGTGAATAAATCCCAGTAAACCGAATAGGTTCGCTCATGTGTAAGGTAAAAAGGCTTAAGCATAACATCTCTCGGCCTGCCAACCCCTTTGGTAAGAAATTCATTTACCTTCCCTTTTACCGGTTCGGCCCAGTTTGCCGGATCACGATCATGGGTAAGAAAGACAGGAACATACAACAGATCGCTCATATTGGGATCGCCTTCCGGTCCGAGGTCGCCAGCCAGCAAAAGCGGGCCATACATTACCGCTACCCTGTTTTTATCATCGGGCATAGACTCAAGCCTAAGGGAAAATGGTATTCTTACTTCAATTTTGTCATTGTTTTTCCAGGTTCTGGTTAATTGAATGTAATTGCCCGGTTTTACTGAATATTCCTGAATTCTGTCATTGACTTCAATCGTTATACCATTCTTTGCCCAATAAGGATACCGGATATTGATGGTTAGTCCGACAGGCCTGATAAGTTTTAGTGTGAATGAAGAGCCCTGCTCTTCAGGAAATTTTGTATTCTGTGACAACACCAGGCCCTTTTCTTTCCATGTTAATTCAGATGCAATAAACTGGTTTATAAAAAGTTCATTGTCATTTTTAAAATAGATTGCCCCACCGTAAGTCGAAAGGTTTTCAATACCGGTTGCCATGCAGCAGGTGAGAAAAAACGGGTGCTGATATTCTTTAAAACCGCCCATGTCGAGAGACAGGTGTTGTGCAACACTGCCATCGGCGGGATGCTGCGAAGAGAGGATATGGTTGAGTAATGTACGTTCGTAAAAATCGGCCGCCCCGGCAGAAGCAGTCCAGGAAAAGATATGATTCGTAAGTGTCAGCATGTTGTTTGCAGTGCCCGATGCTGTGGTATTGGGTCCCAGCCTGTCACGGAGCCGGCCGGGTATTCCGAAATAATCGTAATTGCCGTGTCCTCCGGTTGCGTAAGAGTGATAATAGACTACCCTGTTCCAGAAAAATTCGGCGGTTTTCCTGTCGCATGAATCACCGGTAAGTTCATATCGCCTGGCCAGCCCGATAATATCGGGTATTAGAGTATATGAGGGTATGCCGGGCAATATATCAATGCCGTGCAACAATGAATCGAGAATGGCTTTATGGTGAAATTTCCGGGAGAGCCGAAGGTATTTGTCATCGCCGGTATCGCTGTACAAATCAGCCATTACTTCGTTGATGCCCCCGTGTTCGTGTTGCAGGATGATTTGCAATGAACTTTCGGGTATTTGAATAACAAAGTTTTCTATCTGGTCTGCATACTTCTTTTCTAAATCAAGGGCTTTTTGGTTGTTACATAAGCGATATGCATCCCGAAGCCCGGTCATTAACTTGTGAAGCGTACAAAAGGGAACATATTTACCATTAAAATGAAATTCCGGGTAACGGATAATTTCTTTGGTAACCTGATTTTCCACAATGTATTGTCTGCCCGGAATTGACCCGATATATCCCGCAGTGTCGGTAGCCATGCAACTGTCGAGTTCGTCAACAATATAATTCACCCTTTCAAGAAACTGAATATCGCCTGTTGTACGGTACATTATTGCGCATGTGCCGAGGTAATGTCCCATGTTGTATAAAGTTATGGTAGTATCTTCCCATCTGTTGCAATATTCGGCCTTTGGTGCCAATCTGCTCTCAGCCCTCAATTTTGCAAGAAAAAAATCTGGTTCGTAATTGAGAAGTAATTTTGTGCTGAGTTCGGCTGATTTCTTAAATGGCCCTTCAAGCAGTTTTACATCCCCCGGCTCAAAAGGTAAAACAAACTGCTTAACAGGCTTATTGCTTTTTTCATATAGCTTTTTCTCTTTATTAAAGAAACACGAAGCCGCCAAAAAAACAACTATAGGTATCAATATTAAGTAATAGTGCGTCTTATACATGGCTCGTACCAACAAAAAGAATTTCACGATCAGTTGTAAATATGTTCCACTATAATTATATGGTATGCAGGTCAATGAGCGGCGTATTTTCCTCCCTGGCAGTTTGTCTTACCGCTTCAAGTATGAATGCAAAAGTTTGAATGTTTTTCAGTTTCAAGTTAAATCTTATTTTCTGTTCCGGCAACTAAAATAATTCAAATTATTTGTTATTGAATGATATGGGCAACAGGATTTTTCACACTTCATTCATAACTGCTTTATATATAGTGATAATCAGTTTACAACAGCCATTTTTTTTACATTTATTGCCCAGATAAAAATTTTTTTTATTAAATACTTGACATTCAGATTAATAAATTCTATATTTGTTTTTTGCAAGTAATAGCTGGTTGTACATATCATAACGCATACTCTTATAATGCTTTCTATTTGTTAACAAACTTAAAATGGAGGAAATCATGAAAAGAAAAGTTAATCCGGCACTTTTAACTGCTTTGGTTATAATGTTGATTACAGGTTTTACCCAGTGTACGAAACAAGTACCGTTAATACCGAGAGATAAATTATTTGGCAACCCGGACAAAGCCGCTTTGAAAATAAGTCCAGACAATAAGATGTTAAGTTACCTTGCTCCCCTAAACGGGGTGTTGAATGTATGGGTGGCGCCTGTTGATTTGCCCGATTCGGCAGTTGCCCTTACCCGCGATACTTTAAGGGGGATCAGGATATATTTCTGGGCATATAATAATCAGCAGTTAATTTATTTGCAGGATCTTGGAGGTGATGAAAACTGGCAGGTTCACGCGGTGAATGTAAAAACCAGGGAGGATAAGAACCTTACCCCGATGGAGGAGATCATAGGGCCTGATAACAAACCAATTACCCTTCCAAATGGTAAATTAATGCGGCCCAGGGCAGAGATTCAGGATGTAAGCTACAAATTTCCGGATGAGATTTTAATTGGTTTGAATAACCGCAATCCACAGTTTCACGATATATTCCGGCTTGATCTCATTACAGGGGAAATGAAATTGATACAGCTAAACGACAGGTTTTTGGGATTTCAGACTGATGATAATTACAATATCCGTTATGCCCTGCAGATGACAGCCGATGGCGGAAACGAGATTTTTGTGCCGGATGGCAAAGGAGGATGGAACAGCTTTGATAAGATACCCATGGAAGATATGATGACCACTTCACCCATTACTTTCGACAAATCAGGCAATATGCTTTACATGATTGACAGTCGGGGAAGAAATACGGCAGCACTGGTATCGCTTGACCTTGCAACCAGCGAGAAAAAGGTAATATTTGAAGATCCGCTGGCTGACTTGAGCGATATCATGATCCATCCGGTTGAAAAAACAATCGAAGCCGCAGCCAGCGATTATCTCAGGGTTGAATGGAAAATACTTGATGAATCGGTGAAACCCGATATTGAATACCTTAAGACTTTGACCGATGGCGACTTTAATGTTACAAGCCGTTCTCTTGACGATAAATTCTGGACAGTGGCTTTTGTGAAAGATAATGGCCCGGTATTATATTACTTGTATGACAGGGGCGCAAAAAATGCCGAATTTCTCTTTTCAAACAGGAAAGATATTGAAAATATTAAGCTCTCAAAAATGCACCCTGTAGTCATTAAATCAAGAGATAATATGAACCTTATCAGTTACCTGACATTGCCTTCCTGGACCGATGCCGATATGAACGGCAAGCCGAACAAAGCGCTGCCTATGGTGCTTTTCGTTCATGGTGGTCCATGGGCCCGCGATTCGTGGGGATATGATCCTTATCACCAATGGCTTGCCAATCGAGGGTATGCTGTATTGAGTGTTAATTACAGGGGGTCAACAGGGTTTGGTAAAAACTTTATTAATGCAAGTAACCTTGAGTGGGCCGGAAAAATGCACGATGATTTAATTGATGCTGTTAATTGGTCGGTAGATGAAGGAATTGCAGATAAGAACAGAATTGCTGTTATGGGCGGAAGTTATGGCGGTTATGCCACACTTGTAGGCCTGACTTTTACACCCGATGTTTTTGCCTGCGGGGTTGATATCGTGGGGCCTTCAAGTTTAAGAACTTTGCTCGAAACAATACCTCCTTATTGGGAACCGATGATAAATATGTTTACAACAAGGGTAGGGGACCATCGCACCGAAGAGGGTAAAGCATTATTAGATGCACGCTCGCCGTTGACATTTGTAGACAGTATCAGAAAACCATTGCTGATAGGTCAGGGTGCAAACGATCCGCGCGTTAAGCAAAGCGAATCAGACCAGATAGTTAAAGCTATGAAAGAGAAGAATATTCCGGTTACATATGTACTATATCCTGATGAAGGACATGGTTTTGCCCGTCCCGAAAACAGGCTCTCTTTCAATGCCATCACCGATATATTTCTTGCAAAATATCTTGGCGGAAGGTCTGAGCCGATTGGTGATGACCTCAAAGGTTCAAGTATTTCAATACCTGAAGGGGCAGAACACATTCCTTCACTAAAAGAGATTCTGATGAATATATCATATCCTGACTAATCAGTAATAGCTCCCGATAGTTATTCACAAAATAAAGTTTAAAAGTCACTGATGTTAAGCCGGAAAAATAGCTTATGATTTGTTACTTTTGCCATGTGAATTTTACAGGAAAATTATAAAAATGGTACTATTTTTCAGATCGGGAGCCGAACTGTTATTTGCAGTGCAGGTTTCAAAAATGGTTAGTAATGAAGAGTTAGAGCGGCTTACATGGTTGTTTGCCCGGGCTGAATATCTTGATTTAAAGGAGATAAAAGGGTTTTTCGTGGGGCCAAGAAGAGAAATGATTACCCCGTGGAGCACCAATGCTGTAGAAATTACCCAGAATATGGGAATAAACGGTATTATCAGGATCGAGCAGTTTGTCGAAGTACAGGATGAACATGCGAAATTCGATCCTATGCTCCAAAAGCTTTACACCCTGCTCGATCAGGAACTGTTTACCATTAAAAGAGTGCCTGAGCCTGTAAAATATATTGATAATATTGAAGCATACAATAACACCGAAGGACTGGCTTTAAATACTGATGAGATAGGGTATCTTAATGACTTAAGCAAAAAGCTCAACCGGAAACTCACCGATAGCGAGATTTTTGGCTTCTCACAGGTTAATTCAGAACATTGCAGGCATAAAATTTTCAACGGTACATTTGTAATTGACGGGCAACAAAAGCAACAATCACTTTTTCAGTTAATTAAACTCACAACCCAAAAGAATCCAAATCGTGTGGTTTCTGCATACAAAGACAACTGTGCTTTTATTGAAGGACCCGTAGTGGAGCAATTTGCCCCGAAAACACAAGACAAACCCGATTTTTTTTGTATCTCTGATTTTAAGTCTGTTTTATCACTTAAAGCCGAAACACATAATTTCCCGACCACTGTTGAGCCCTTTAACGGTGCTGCGACCGGTACCGGTGGCGAGATTCGCGACAGGATAGGGGGCGGAAAAGGGGCAGTTCCCCTTGCTGGCACTGCTGTATATATGACTGCCTATCCCCGGCTTGATGGCGGGCGCCCATGGGAAAAGAATGTTGAGGAAAGGGAATGGCTTTATCAGGCACCCGAAGAGATATTGATAAAGGCTTCAAACGGTGCCAGCGATTTTGGCAATAAGTTTGGCCAGCCGCTTATCTGCGGCAGCGTGCTTACTTTCGGGCATACCGAAAACAATATAAAGTACGGTTACGATAAGGTGATTATGCTGGCAGGCGGTATTGGTTATGGCAAAGAAAAAGATTGTATGAAAGGCACTCCGGTACCCGGTGATAAAATCGTTTTAATGGGAGGGGACAATTATCGCATTGGAATGGGTGGAGGAGCCGTATCGTCTGTTGCTACCGGCGAGTACGACAATACCATCGAACTGAACGCCGTACAACGGTCTAACCCCGAAATGCAAAAAAGGGTTGTAAATGCCATCAGGGCAATGGTAGAGATGGACAATAACCCGGTGGTCTCGATACACGACCATGGTGCAGGTGGTCATCTGAACTGCCTCTCTGAACTGGTTGAAAAAACAGGCGGAGTAATTGATATGGACAAGCTTCCGGTTGGCGATCCTACCCTTTCTGCAAAAGAGATTGTGGGAAATGAATCACAGGAACGCATGGGCCTGGTGCTGAAAGAACAAGATACCTTATTGCTCAGAAAAATAGCAGACAGGGAACGTGCTCCGATGTATATTATAGGAGAAGCTACCGGCGATCATCAATTTACATTTGAAAGTCAACAACAAAATATCAGACCCATAGACCTGCAGCTGGATGATATGTTTGGCAATCCCCCTAAAACAGTCATGATTGATGAAACTGTCAAACACAAGTACAGGGAGATAACGTATGATAAAGAGAGATTTCTCGATTATCTGGGCCATGTGTTGCAGCTTGAGGCGGTTGCATGCAAAGACTGGCTTACCGGCAAAGTTGACAGGTCGGTGACCGGAAAGGTAGCCAAACAGCAAACCTGTGGCCCGCGCCAGTTTCCTTTAAATAACCTGGGCATAGCTGCGATTGATTATCTTGGAATAAAAGGTATTGCCACATCAATAGGACATGCCCCGGTGAGCGGATTGATTAGCCCGAAAAACGGATCATTAATGTCAATAGCCGAGGCACTTACCAATATTATTTGGGCTCCGATCGAAGGCGGACTAAGCGGAGTATCGCTTAGCGCCAACTGGATGTGGCCCTGTAAAAACAAAGGTGAAGATGCCCGTCTTTATGAGGCTGTTGAAGCAGCAAGCGCTTTTGCTATTGCACTGGGGTTAAATATCCCTACCGGAAAAGATTCCCTCTCGATGACCCAGAAATACAAGAACGGCGATGTAGTTTATGCCCCGGGAACTGTTATTATATCAGCCGCAGCAGAAGTAACAAATATCCGAAAGAGTGTTGAACCGGTATTGAAACCAGATTGGGATACAGTATTAATATATATCGGTTTTTCATCTGATGAGTTTAAACTTGGCGGCAGCAGTTTCGGTCAGATACTTAACCGTCTTGGAACTGAAACCCCGACAGTGAAAGATGCAAATTATTTCTCCAGGGTATTTGGTGCAGTGCAACAACTCATTGAAGATGAAAAAATACTTGCAGGGCACGATATTTCAGCAGGAGGCATGATAACTACCCTGCTCGAGATGTGTTTCAGCCATCCCGATGCAGGGCTGGAGATTGACCTGAATGAAATACCTGAAAATGATATTATTAAGATTCTTTTCAGCGAAAACCCGGGGATCATCATCCAGGTAAAAGAAATACAATATGTAGAAGATTATCTTCGCCGGAATAATATCGGATTCTTTATTATCGGCAACCCCGCAAATAAAGGCCAGTTATCTGTAACAAAAGATAATGGGTTATTCAATATCAATATAAGCGATTACATGGATGAATGGTGCCAGACTTCCTATCTGCTCGACTGTAACCAGAGCGGTCAGGAGCTTGCCCTGGAAAGGTTTATCAATTTTGAAAAACAGTACCTCCATTTTAAATTCCCCGACAGGTTCAGAGGATTGGCAACCGATTACGGCATAGATTTAAGACGGCGGTCAAAAACAGGCGTCAGAGGAGCAATTATCAGGGAGAAAGGGGTGAACGGCGACCGCGAAATGGCATATATCATGTACCTTGCCGGTTTTGATGTAAAAGATGTTCATATGACCGACCTTATCGCAGGCAGGGAAACCCTTGATGATGTTAATATGATTGTTTTTGTCGGAGGTTTTTCAAATTCAGACGTGCTTGGCAGCGCTAAGGGATGGGCAGGCGCATTTTTGTATAATCCTGACGCCAAGAAGGCTTTGGAAAATTTTTATGCAAGAAAAGATACCCTGAGTCTTGGCGTATGTAACGGATGTCAGTTGATGGTTGAACTGGGGCTTGTAACTCCTGAGCACGATAGTCAACCTAAAATGCTCTTTAACAAATCGCATAAGTTCGAGTCGCATTTTCTGAATGTGGATATCCAGAAAAACCATTCTGTAATGCTCGCATCGCTTGCCGAATCGCGCCTTGGAATATGGGTGGCACATGGTGAAGGCAGGTTCAGTTTTCCTTATCCCGAAAAAAAATACCATATTCCAATGAAGTATTCCTACGAAGGATACCCTGGGAACCCTAACGGTTCGGACTTCGCAGTTGCTGCGATATGTTCTGAAGATGGCCGCCATTTAGTGATGATGCCGCATATCGAAAGGGCTACCTTTTCTTGGAATTGGGCATACTATCCGGAGGAAAGAAAAGCAGATGAAATTTCTCCCTGGGTAGAGGCATTTGTCAATGCCCGCGAATGGATAAAAAAGTGCAAATAACTATTAATAATTTAAATGAAAGATAACATTTTATTGACAGGTAACTGGCTGGGTGAGCTTACATATAATGATGACCACAGACCTGAACTTCAGGGTAAGACAATGAAATTCAGGCTTGCCATTGAAGAGAATGATGGCGATATTACAGGTGAATGTATTGATTTGGAAGGAACAGGTGTAATTCCTGAAGCGGCAGTGATTAATGGTTTTTTTGACGAAAATGTAATAAGCTTTGTGAAACAATATCCGGGGTTCTATTTTATCAATTATAATGCAGAGGTCGAAAAACATGAAGACAAAGAGCCTGCTGAAATCAACTTTACCGGTACATTTAATCCCGAAAACAATCAGTTTGAAGGAGAGTGGCATGCTGTTTTCGCCGTAAAGCAGCTTATATTTGGGTTTGCTGAACAACTTATTTCAGGAACATGGATCATCAAAAGATCTGAATAAAAGATACCAGGACGAATTACCATGATATTAAATATCAGAAAGGGTTTAAAAAAAATCTGTGCTTTAATGGGTAAAATCGTGATTTTATCTGGCATGATTTTCTTTCTGATGATTGTTTTTGCCTTTTCTTCCGGTCCTTTTTGGTTACACTACAATCTCGGCACAAAAAACACCGGTTTTGAGTTTACACCAGATTATATTGTTCTGATGGGTGGTTCGGGTATGCCAAGTGAATCGAATCTTATACGCGCATACTATGCAGCAAAAATAGGAAAAGGATTTCCCGAAGCCCGATTGATTGTTGCGTTACCCGGAGACACCACCGACTCCCTTAGTTCTGTTGTGCAGCTTGCCGGTGAGCTTATACAGCGGGGCATTGATAAAGAAAGAATTCTCTTTGAACCCGACGGGATAAATACCCGTTCGCAGGCTCTTCAGATTGCAAAGATTTTGTCCTTAACAGATAGTACAAAACTGGTAGCTGTAACTTCGCCCGAACACATCCGCAGAAGTATTTTATGTTTCAAAAAAGCAGGATTTAAAAATGTTGGCGGGTATCCGGCTTTTGAACATGCCATTGAAGCTGACCTTAAAAGCATAAAAGACGACCTCGGGGGGAATAAATTCGTTCCTGAAGTAAATGAAAGTATTGCCCTCAGATACCGCTTCTGGGTATATTTTAAATTAGAGATCACTGTTTTACGGGAATATTGTGCATTGGCTTTTTATAAACTGAAAGGCTGGATTTGAAACAGGCAAAGCCCGGGAATTGGGGTTTGGAAGACCAATTTATCTTACAGTACCAATGAAATAGCTTGCCCCGGTTTCTGAGAAAGGGCCTTTATAAATAATTTTCATGGCAGTATAGCAACGGTAATTATTACTATCGGCTTATTGATGCCGACTGTGAAAGAGCAAAAGAATCCGAATACGTTTACCCATATCTTGAATATCCGAAAAAGCCAAAAACCTGAAACCCTATTGTAACTTTCCAAAAGTTCCAAACTTTTGGAAAGTTTGTATATTTGAAAAAATAATTAATCATGCTGGCTCCGGAACAAATATATCATATTTATAATCATGCCAATGGCAACGAAAGCTTATTCAGAAATGACGATAATTTTATTTATTTTCTTGAAAAATATGATGAACATCTGCGCCTTGTTGCCAACACCTATGCATATTGCCTGATGCCCAACCATTTTCATCTGCTTGTGAAGATAAAGGATGAGAAAAGCATTATTGGAGGAGCTTTCCAAAAGTTCGGAACTTTTGGAAAGCTATCGATGCAACTTTTCATCAGCAAGCAATTTTCTAATTTTTTCAGTTCATATACCCAATCGTATAATAAGGTATATAATCGCAAAGGCAGCCTTTTTATGCCAAATTTCAAAAAGAACCTGATAGAAAATATCACATATCTGAAGAATGTCCTGAATTATATTCACATGAACCCGGTTTTGCACGGGTTTGTAAAAGCCCCTTTTGAATGGAAATATTCATCTTACAATGCCTATTTTAGCGGTAAAGAAACAAAAATACCTCACCAATTGGTATTGGAGGCAATCGAATGTTCAACCGGTGAATTTTTAAAAAAACATAACCTGAAGGATGCAGAAAAGTATTCTACAGAGATGGGGTTACAATTTTGAATACGGTTTTATAAACTTTCCAAAAGTTCCAAACTTTTGGAAAGTTAAAAATTAATACCTTGGATCTTTCTTATAAGGCAGCTTCGCCATCTTTTCCACCTCAATACCTGGAAAACCAAACTCCTCTACTACCTTTCCGAGAATAAGGTAAACACCATATCCACGAAAAGGATACTGTTTCAGCGAATTGGGGAAATTCACGGTGTCAAAGAATTCGCCGCTGGTGTCTAAAAAGCACCCGAAATGTATCCATTCACCTTTTGATGTCCTGACATTTTTCCTGTTTTCAGCGTTGGGACACCCAAATAGAAACAACTTAGTTTTAATTTGATTTTTATCTCTCTGACATTTTAATGAATCTTCATTTTATTTGTTTTGTCTCAAATATTGAAATGTAGGAGAGTTTATTGTGTTTTTTTCTGCTGTATAATGGC
>JAWOHT010000202.1:0-36683 GCA_046485045.1 Bacteroidales bacterium | reverse complement strand
ACTACCGTTATTGACAAAACCGGCCCGAATATACTTATCGGTTATCAGAAAAAAGTGCTTGACAATATTTTTATTGACATTTTCTGCGGTGGCGGTATGCGGTATAGTTTTATTAAAACATCTTCCCTGGCGCCCAGGAATTTTGACCAAGACATCTTCCACTATGGATACACGGGAACTGTTCCGCTTGTAGGGTTCAGGATAGGGATAGTGCTATAAGGATATGAATAAATCTATCAAAACCTTAGTCTGGCTCACCATCTTTAGCATTGCCATGGGTTATCTCGAAAGCTCAGTGGTGGTTTACCTTCGTGCCCTTATGTACCCCAATGGTTTTGATTTTCCTCTGGCGCCGTTTGATGCTCACCTGGCTATTACTGAATTATTCCGCGAAGCGGCCACTGTTATTATGTTGCTTGGGGCGGGTATAATAGCAGGCAAATCATTCTCCGAAAGATTTGCATGGTTTATTTATTGCTTTGCCATATGGGACATTTTCTACTATATATTCCTGAAAGTATTACTCAATTGGCCCGAATCACTTATGACATGGGATATATTGTTTTTAATTCCCGTAACCTGGGTCGGACCGGTAATTACCCCCATAATCGTTTCTTTAACAATGATTTTGTTCGCACTGGTCATTATATTTTACACTGATAAAAAGAATACCCGTATTGCCTTTAGAGAATGGTTCTTACTGATTACCGGTTCTTTAATACTTATCCTGGCGTTTATCTGGGATTATTCGAAGTTCATTCTCAGCCATTTCTCAATTTCTGAGATATTCAGCCTGCCAGACAGCAAACCGCTGTTCGACATGGGGTTACAATATATACCTCAATCTTTCAACTGGTTTTTATTCTTCACTGGCGAACTGATAATCCTTGCCGGTATTGCTTTATTCTTCATTAGAATAAATAAACAACCCAGTCGCAACCTGCAAGACGAAAACGTTACCTTAATAAAGTAATGGTTCCTTTTTTGTTCATTATCTGTCCGTTCCACATCTCAACGGTAACAGTGTAGGCATATGAGTCAATATTCTGCAATTTGCCGTTGTAAGTCCCGTCCCACCCTTTTCCCAGGTCGTCTGAGAAAAACACTTCGTTGCCATACCTGTTGAATATCCTAAACTCAACCAATCTCATAATTCCATGTCCCTTCACATAAACAACTGCATCTTCAGGGTCGCCAGCAGGTTTGAATGCTGTTGGAACATCAACCGTATAACTTTCGTTCACAATTACAGATATATAATAATTTTCGGTGAAACAGTTATTGGTATCTGCAACCATTAAGGTATAACCGGTATTTATAAGAGGCAGGAGGTACGGCCCTGCGCAGGTTTCACAATTCATGTTGATATCAGCCGGCACAGAACTCCAGAGGTAGGTAAAATCTCCGAGTGAATCTATTCTCACTTTAATTATCTCACCAACAATTATCGTAGTATCTTCGGGTAAAACAGTAAATTCAGGCGCCTGTTGAACAAACACCGTAATATTGTCTATACTCCGGCAACCTGTGGCAGCATACCTGGCAATAGCCGTATAGCGAGTGGTAATATCGGGCGATGCCACTGGTGAATAAGATGTTACAGCGCTTAACCCCGATGCCGGGCTCCAAAACACTTCGTCTCCACCTGTTACCCAAAGGGTAATGGCATCACCTTCACAAATAAGTGTATCGCCTTTAATCAGGATATCGGGAAGAGGATGGGCTACAAATGACTTCACCACTGTATCACGGCAACCGATATCGTTCTGCACCATTAATGTAACATTGTAGTTACCCTTCACCAAAACCAAAGATGGGTTTACATCGGTAGTATAAACAGCATCGTTAATTTTCCAGTTGTTGGTAAGGTTTCCTGTTGAAGTATTTTCGAGGGTTACAGGGTAGGTATCGCACATTCCGGTATCTGGCACTACAAAATCGGCAACAACTTCTGCTATGAGCAATGTATCAACCAATGCAGGAGGTTTACACCTGCCCGAATCGCCATATAGTAACAATTTGGGGTAGAAAGGCCCTACATTGCTATAATTATGAAAAACGGGGCTTCCTTTCTTAAATTCCGTACCGTCTCCCATATCCCATTCATAATCAAAAACATCATCGGTATAAAGAGTGTCGAACCGAATCTCATCACCCTTGCAGGCATATTCGCTCGAAATAGCAAAATCTCCTGTAGGGCCTGTAATCAATATTTGCCTTGATGCAGTATCCATGCACCCGAACGATGTAACAATGCTCAGGCTGGCCTTATAATTGCCCGGTTTGGGATAGGTGAAAATCTTCTCTTTGCTGTATGCCGAGGGCGGGGTATTTCCATAACCAAAATTCCATATGCCCGATACAATAGCCTGTCCCGTGATGTCGTGGTTGAATATAACCTCATGCGGATAACAGTTCCAGAAAGTATCTGAAACTTCGAAACGGGCATCTGCCAACTGTACAATGGTTGGGATGAGCTGTGTGTGACTTGCACTGCAGCCATAGCGCCAGATGGTAAGGTTGGCATAATAACGCCCCGAATCGAGATAGGTGTGTGTTACAGGTTTGGCTGTACTACCCGAAAACAAACCGTCACCAAAATCCCATATCATACTGTCAATGCTCTGGGGATAATAGTTGACTGATATTTCGTCACCGAGGCAGATATTGGGTTTAACCACGAAAAATTCGGCATTTGGGTTGGCAGTTGAAATGGTTGCGTTGGCTGTGCCTCTGCACCCAAGGGTATCGGTTACCACCAGTGAAACCTGGTATACTCCCGGATTATTGAACCAATGGCTGATAACCGGCACCTGGCTGTTATATGTGCTGTCGTACCCTGTCCCGAACGACCATGTCCACTCATCAAGCGTATGGACATTGGCGGTGGAGGTATCGGTAAAATTCACTATAAACGGTGAACATCCCAGCAGGGTATCGGGCTCAAATCCTACATAGGGCTGAAACACTGTAAGGTCGAAGGTAGTTGAATCCCTGCATCCGTTATCAAAATCGGTTTTCAGTTTTACCGTATAATTGCCCCTGCCGATATAGGTATGAAAAACAGTATCTGATATGGTATAAACTCCTGCCAGTGTGTCGCCAAAGTCCCACAGGTATCTTTCATGGCAATAGTCAACAGTGCCATAAGACCCGGAACCCGACAATGCCAATGGCTGGCCAACACAGGCATTTACCTCTCCGGATATTATCGCCTTTGGTTCTCTTACAGGTAAATATACCTGATGTTTATCTGAACAGCCGCCTTTGTTAACAGTCAGTTCAACCAGGTAATTGCCTTCGGTGGCATAAGAATGTGAGGTATTTACATTGGTAGTATTTTCAGCGCCGTCTCCGAATTTCCATTGAAATGTTTCCAATCCTTTTGAAAGATTGGTAAATGAATAGTCAAACGGTGATCCACAAGAAAAATTATAGCTGAAAAATGCCACCGGACCTTTGTTGTGTATAACTTTCTTTTTAACTGTATCAGAAATACATCCGTTATAATCAACCTCAAGTTTAATATCCAGCCATCCGGTATCGGCATGCATTATCCATTGCGGATTGGGTTCATCCGGAGGAGAATTCACATCTACCCCGCCTACCTGGTAGTGCCAGCGTTGAATAAGCCCAGATTCGGGAGTTGTGTTCAGCAGGGTGATTTGATCATTCTGACAAACATCGGTTGGGCTTACATTAAAGTCGGGCAGCAGTTTTTTCCCTGCCATAATGTCAATGATGTATGAGGTGTCTTTGCAACCTTTATTATTGGTTATAACAAGCTTCGAAGGAAAAGTGCCATTTGTGTTGTAAGTAAACACTGCTGAATCAGCAGCGCCGGAACTTTTCTGTGTTTCACTGAATATCCATTCCCAATTGGTAATAGTATTGGCAGGCAGATCGGGTATGCTTTTATCTTTAAATTTAATGGTTAAAGGAACACAGCCGCTTGCCTTATCAACAGTGAACTGTGAAGTTGGTTTTTTAATGGTAAGGGGTTTCAGTTTAGTGGCTTTGCACCCGCCGGGGCTTTCAACAGTTAATGCTGTTACAAAAGTTTCGGCTTCGTTAATTGCATATTCATCTGTTTCCTCTGAAAGTGAAAATGTATGCGATGTGTTCCTGGTATATGATTTGGTATTATCAGAAAATGTCCATTCCCATTTAACAGCATTTACAGACAGATCGGTAAAAGTGATATCAACAGGCGACATACACGAATAATCGGTGTTCATTGAAAAATCGGCCTTTATATCTTCAACAACAAGAGTCCAGGTGAAAGTATCAGCACACACTGTTCCCGGTGAGGCAATAAGTTTTACATTGTAGGTTTTTGCTACTGTAAATTCATGGAAACCAAATTTACTGGTTAATGTTGTTCCATCGTCAAATATCCAGCGCACATTATCGGTGCCGGTTGAGGTATTTGAAAAATCAAAAATACCCAGACAGATGGTATCGTTTGCCGTCAATGGTTTTTCATTCTGTCTGAGGATACCCGAAGCTACCACCTCGCTCACGTAAGCGGTTTTCACGGTATCGTCTGCACAACCATGATCGCTGGTTACTGTGAGCCGCACAGGATAATTATTAAAAGCATTGTAAGTTTTTGAAGGATTGGTCTGCTGCGACTGCGTTCCATCGCCAAAATCCCAGTTATAACTAACCGTACCCTGAACCACCGACTGATTTGTAAAAGTAAAGGTTACAGGTGTCTGGCAGGCAGAAACCGGTGAAACAGAAAAATTGGCCACGGGCGGGTTAACCACATCAATATATTTCAAAGAATCAACAAAATCTTTGCATCCATGCACATCGGTCACCTCAAAATAAATATCATATTGTCCGGGAAAGGTAAAAGTTTTTAACGGATTTCTAACCGTAAGGGTATCACCGGTCCTGAAATCCCAGTACCATTTCTCGATCTGCCCGTCACCCGGGATGCTCAGATCGTTGAATTGCACCTGGAACGGAACACATCCTTGCCGTAGGGAAGTGAATTTTGCTGTTGGATTTTTATAAACAATAATGGTTTTTATCACTGAGTCTTTCTGTAAACCTTGCTGCACAACCAGCTTTACATCGTATGAATCGGGAGTGATATAAGTGGCCTGTGGGTTTTCAAGCGTTGAGGTGCCCTGCTGCTCTCCAAGATACCAGGAATATGTTAATGAACCTGCAGGGGCGCTTTGGTTGATGAAGCTCACCTTCAAAGGTGAACAACCGGCCTGGACATTCATTGTAAAATCTGCATTTATCTGAGATTTGCCATATGATATAGATAATAATAGAAAAGTTATTAACGTAGTGGTTTTTTGTACAGGTTTCATAAAGATGTGTATAAATCGTACTAAAATTATTACTTTACAAGTAATTATAAAAAAAATAATAGTAAATTAAATCTAATTTTGTCAACAACTCATTATACAGCTAAATAAAAAAAATTATATCTTTCTGTCACAAAATGCATGTATATGTATGAAATCAAACTGTAAACATCGTGATGAGAATAGATTTTTAAGGTTTATAAAATTGTTCATATTATTTATAAGCTTTTTTCCAAATGTCTTTTCACAAGATATTCATTTCACACTTTTCAACAATGCACCGCTCTTTTTAAACCCTGCAAACACAGGCAATTTTGAAGGCAACTGGAGAATAACGGGTGCATACCGTGACCAGTGGAGGGCAGTATCGGATCCCTTTACTACCGCCACTATTAGTTTTGACATGAATTTTTTTATAAAGGGACATAAAATAGACGGTGGTATTTTTATTATTAACGATAATTCAGGGTCCGCGGGCCTGATGAAAAATGAGCTGTTTCTTTCTGCCGCGTATGAAAAATCCGTCGGCAAAAACATATTCAGGGCAGGACTTCAGGCTGGTTATGCATACCACACATTTGGCAAAGGTAACTATAGTTATCCTTCAGGCTGGAACCGGGAAGAAGGGCGATTCACAGGAAATAATAATCCGTCAGAAAAAAAAGGATATGCTGATATAAACATAGGCGCACTTTGGGGAACAAGTATTAACAAATTTGAACCCGAAGCCGGTTTTTCGCTTTCGCATATCAATTATCCTAACGAATCGTTTTACAACAGCGATAAAGAGAGGCTTCACATGCGATATAACATTCATGGGCGCGTAAAAGCAAATATTTCAGACAACCTGTATTTTTACCCGTCTGTTGTTTATGTTACAAGGCAATCGGCAAATGCCATGGTAACTGGAACAGATATCGGGTTCAGTAATTTTGGTAACAGGTCGGCTGTTAAAGTACTCTCTGCCGGCATTTATCTCAGGAACGGATTGCAGAACAGTCCCGATGCTGTTTCTATTACCGGAGGAGCTACAGTAGGAAGAGTAGATATTTCTGTTTGTTACGATTACAATATTTCAGGTTTGAAAAAAGCAAGCGGCAACCAGGGCGCGTTTGAAATATCTTTTGGTTACCGTAGCATAAGCACATTGTTAAACAGTTATTCAATACCCTGTGAAAGATTTTAGAACCATAGTCATATTCATTGCATTGTTCATATTCACCGGCAGCATTGCATCTGCCCAGCTGGTAAATATTGATGAACTTACGCCAGCACAGTTGAAAAAATTTGGCAAAAGTGCTTCCAGGGCAGGTGATATCTACACAGCCATCTTTTTTTATGAGAAGTACCGCACCATAAGAGAGAATAATGATGACGTCAACTACACACTTGCAGAACTTCACAGAAATGCCCGCAATTATGAAAAAGCTGCCGGACTATACAGTCATGTAACCAAAAAGGCAGGCAAAAAGTATCCCCATGCACAGTTTTACTATGCCCAGATGTTGAAATCAATGGGGCAGTATGATGAGGCGATAGCTGAATTTACCAAATACAGAAGAAGTCTCAGAGGCAATAAGGACGAAAGAACATACAGTAAACTTGTAAGAATAGAAACCGAAGGTTGTGATTCTGCCAAAAAAATCATTCAGTCACCACTAAATGTTTCTATCGAAAACATCAACTCTTCGGTCAACGGGCCTCATATCGAGTTCTCTCCTATTCCAATCAGCGACTCGATGTTTATTTATGCTTCGTTGCGCGTTGATTCTCTGGTGTATTTTACAGAAAAGAACGAAGATATTGACAAACCCGTGAGGCAGTTTTACACTGCAAAAAAGCAGGGCATGGACTGGATCGGCGGACAACTGCTTGAATGGCCTTTTAATCTGCCCGGTGTGGAAACCGGCAATGGGGCTTTGACAAGAGACGGCAACCGGTTTTATTTCACCCGGTGTGCAACAAACTGGCAGGGCAAGCCAATATGTGCTTTGTATGTAAGCCATAAAATAAATAACCAGTGGCAGAAACCCGAAAAACTTCCTTCCACCATTAACGATCCGAATTACACAGCCACGCAACCAGCCCTTGGCAGAACCGCGCAGTCTAACAGAGATATTATTTATTTTGTTTCAGACAGGCCCGAAGGCAGGGGCGGACTCGATATCTGGTACACCGTGTGGGATCAGAAAAAGAATATTTACAGCACAGCACGTAACCTCGGAAGCCGCATCAATACTATGGGTGACGAGATGACACCCTTCTACGACCCCCGTACAAGAAATCTCTATTTCAGTTCTACCGGACTGCCCGGGTTAGGGGGCCTCGACATTTTCAGCGCTTTCGGCGAAAGAAGAAAATGGTCGGACATTAAGAATATAGGCCATCCGCTGAACTCAAGTTACGACGACCTCTATTTCACAGTGAGCCGGTCGGGCGAAGATGGATTCTTTGTTTCAAACCGTCCGGGAGGAAATAGTTTTAACAACGAGACATGCTGCGACGATATATATTATTACAGCTGGAACGAATTTATAAACATCGTGGTTTATGCAACCATTTACCCTTTCGAACAAGATAAATACGGAAGGAAAAAAGACCTCTCCAATTTCGATTTTATGAACCCCGATGTATCAATAGAACCGCTGAAAGACGCAAAGATCGCGCTATATATACAGGATAAGGAAACCAATGAATATGTGTTTCTCGATAATTATATCACAGGAGAAAACGGAAAATTCTATTTTAACCTGATACCCGAACAGAACTATCAGTTCAGGATGCAGGGGTTTCAGTATTTTAACAGTGAACTGCACCTCTCCACCGAGTTTTTCAACTTCTCCGATTCTATCGAAATGCCCCCTATCTGGGTGAACGTGCTCACCGACAAACCCATTGTTCTTGAAAATATTTACTATGAATTCAATAGCGCCGAGTTATCACAAAAGGCGAAAAACGTGCTCGACACCACCCTGCTCGTAATACTGAAAGAAGCCCCTGAATTTATTATCGAGATTGGCGCCCATACCGATAGCATCGGCGACTATGAATACAACAGAAAGCTTTCGCAAGACAGGGCAAATGGGGTTATCGCCTACCTTATAAGCAAAGGCATTTCACCCGAAAGGCTTGTAGCAAAGGGTTATGGGGCCGAGTATCCGATAGCTTCGAATAAAAATCCCGATGGCTCCGATAATCCCGAAGGACGCGAAAAAAACCGGAGGACAGAATTCAGGATAATCGGAACTTTGGGTGAAGAAGAAGAGGACGAAGATTTTGAAGACGACAATTAATACGAGTAAAATATAGACTATGTACAGGTATAATGTGGTTTTTGCATTTATTCTCAGCCTAACCTCCCTTAACGGTTATTCTCAACTCAACCGGTGCGGCACAGAGCTTACCGACAAACAAAGAGACTTCGAACAGGGTTTTACCGACAGTGTAAGCAACCTTATAAGATTAAACCGCGAAATAGCGGTAAGTCTTTATATTGTGAAAAATGCCGAAGCTGAAGGTGGTGTTGACCTTACAGCCCTCAATACGGCTTTCACCGCGCTTAATAATGCTTTTGAAGAGATCGGGCTTAGCTTCAAGCTTTCATCTCCTCTGTTTATAGATAACTATTATTTCGACGAGCTAAAAAAAGGCGAAAATGAAACAGAGCTTACTTCCCTTTACCAAACATCCAGGACCATCAACCTTTACATAGTCACTGAACTGCTTGATGCTTTTAACCAGCCGGTATGTGCATACACTTATTACCCTTCCGAAAAAAAAGATGTAATTTTCATGAGTAAATCGTGCATCGGCGCTTCTTTTCTCATAGAACAATTCGGCCATTTTTTCAACCTTTACCATACCCACGAAACTGGTTTTGCCAAAGAACTGGTCAACGGCTCAAACTGTGCCAGCGCCGGTGACTTGTGCTGCGATACCCCTGCCGATCCGAACCTTACAGGCAAAGTATCTTCTGACTGCCAGTATGTTTCGACCGAGAAGGACAGCAACAACGACTATTACCTGCCTACCATTTATAATTATATGTCGTTTGCTCCTGATGAATGTAACAAATGCTTCTTTTCATCAGATCAATATTTAAGGATTATTAACTGCCTCCTGAAATCAAAAGGCCACCTTTGGTAATCATCTTACAGTACAATCACCATATGGATGACTTCCCCGTTTTCAAAAAAATACGCTCAGATAAATAATCTAAAATATAAATAAGTAGCTATGTATAGCACAGAATATAATGACTATAAAATAAAGAAAATATACGAAGTTGCCAAAGAGCTTGGACTCGATGCTGAAACTATTCTCCCGCATGGGCATTACATTGCCAAAGTTCCGGTTACTCATCTCGAAAACAGGGTTAACAATCCCGACGGTAGCCTTATACTTGTTACGGCCATGACCCCTACCCCTCAGGGTGAAGGCAAAACCACTACCACTATTGGTTTGGGCGATGCACTAAGACAATCTGGCAAAAAAACTGCTATCTGTCTGCGCGAACCGTCCCTGGGACCGTATTTCGGAATTAAAGGCGGAGGAACAGGTGCAGGAATGGCACAGATAATGCCGGCAGAAGATATCAACCTGCACTTTGTGGGCGATATGTATTCGGTAAGCAAAGCCAACAACCTGTTGTCCGCCATGATAGATAACCATCTTCAGCACGGTAACGAACTAAATATTGATCCGCGCCGGATTATCTGGCGAAGGGTTATTGACCTTAACGACAGAGCGCTGCGTGAGATTTTCGTCGGCCTTGGAGGTGTTAAGCATGGTATCCCCCGGCAAGACGGGTTTAATATTACACCTGCATCAGAGGTTATGGCCATGCTCTGCCTGGCAGAAAACTTCAGCGACCTGGGAGAAAGGCTCGCAAGAACCATAGCGGCCTTTACGTACAAAGGAGAACCCATACGGGCAAAAGACCTGCTGGCAGACGGGGCCATGCAGATATTGCTTAGAGATACCATCCACCCGAACCTTGTTCAAACCCTTGAAGGCACTCCGGCTTTTGTACATGCAGGCCCTTTTGCAAATATTGCACAAGGCACAAATTCTGTAATTGCCACCAGAATGGCACTTAAACTTGCCGATTATGTAGTTACCGAAGCAGGATTTGCATCGGACCTGGGAGCTGAAAAATTCTTTCATATAAAATGCCGCAGCGCAGGCCTCGAACCAAAAGCAGTGGTTATCGTAGCCACCATAAAAGCATTGAAATACCACGGATGGAATAATGTAGACGGCGGTTTTGATAATCTCGACAAACACGTTGAAAACATCCGTCTGTTTGGCATAGAACCTGTGATTGCCATTAATAGATTTGATGACGACCAGCCTGAAGACCTGAAACAGGTATTGGACTATTATTCTGCAAAAGGGGTACAGGCAGTAATTGCCAGCCATTACAAAGAAGGGGGGAAAGGTGCTTTGGAACTGGCAAATGCAGTTATTGAAACAATCAATCAGAATCAGAAGAGACACCTCATATTTCAATATCCTCTTGATATGCCGGTAAAAGATAAAATTGCCGTTATTGCTCAAAAAATATACGGGGCCGATGGGGTTGACTTTGACATGAAGGCAGAAAATGACCTGGCCCTCATCAGCAAACACGGCTTCGACAACCTGCCCATTTGCATAGCCAAAACGGCCAAATCACTGTCAGATAATGAAAAACTGAAAGGCAGGCCACGAGGGTTCAGGATTACCGTAAATGAAGCAAGAATTTCGGCAGGTGCAGGATTTATTGTTATAATATGCGGTAACATTATGACCATGCCCGGATTGCCAAAAGTGCCTGCCGCTACAAAAATGCGTGTATTACCAAATGGCAAAGCTGTGGGGTTGGCATAAAACCCCGGTTTTTTTATCTCAAGATCATTAAAGGAAATTTCAAAAAAAAATGCGGTCTGTTTGCAGCCCGCATTTTTATAATTCTTTCAAAGTTATCAAACTCGTCTTTCCTGAATTCTTGCTTTTTTACCGGTAAGGTTTCGCAGATAGAAAATCCGTGCCCTTCTTACTTTACCCAATTTGTTCACTTCAATCTTCTCGATAAAGGGCGAGATGACAGGGAAAATTCTTTCAACACCAACATTTCCAGACATTTTACGTACCGTAAAAGTTTCGTTAATCCCGGAACCTCTGCGCTGCAAAACAACACCACGATATTGCTGAATTCTCTCTTTGTTACCTTCTTTTATCTTATAATGAACAGTCACTGTATCACCCGCGGTAAACATGGGGTATTCTTTTTTTATATCAAAGTGACTTTCAACAGTTTTCAGTTTGTCCATTCTTGCCAAAAATTAATTCTTAGTACCCAATTTTTTCAGAGCGCAATATTAGCAATATTTTTTTACATGAAACAATATTCTTTATATTATTTTGCAAAGAAATACATTTTTAATGCGAGGCGCCCCCGGGTTCAAGAAACTTATCACCTGTTTCGTTTACAAGTCTCCTGTACCATTCCTCGCTGTATCCCGGATACTCAACATCCGGGTTTCTCTGGCCCGCAACCTTAACTTTAACATTGCCATCCATGTATTTTGTGAACAGAAAGCCGTAAAGCTGTTTCCATTCCCTTACGGTGTTATTGCCGGCATTAACCGAGTACACCGTAAGAAACTCGCGTGCTTTGGCTGTATCTGACTCATATATTCCCAAGGCAGTTTTATCAATGGCCTCTGTCATCTGCATATAATAATTCTCAAGCTCCTGCTGTTTTTTTTGTATATCCCCTATCATAAAGTTATAACGAAGGTATGCAAAATTAGAAACCTGGTTGAACACCCAGAAGGCAGCATCTTCGTTGAATTCCATCATAGAACCGTTGCCTTCTGCAAAAGACTCCGGAACATTTGTAATTCCGCAATACATAGGTGAATAAACAGTACTGTATGTATCATCAACCCCAAACCACAGGATACCCCCTATGTGGTCTGGCAACCACGAACGAGACTGGGTTACAAAAGAAAAACCAGTTTGCTGGGTAGAGGTAGCCCTTTCATTAAAATATGTCTTACCTTCTACCTCCCATGTCAAAGGTCTCCACCTTACAATGCTTTTGTTTGGACCTGCTCCCGGGTCAAGGGTCATATCAAGGTCGGTACCCTGGTAATAATCGCGCATGATACCGATCATATCTTTAAGCGATATTTTTTTATCAGGCTTTATCCATAATGGCATCCTGTTTTTGAGGTTTTCACCCTTTGCATAATCAAGATATTTGTCCATACCACCAGTTATGCGGTTGAAACCGGCCCAGACACGGGCCTCACAAAAACGTGCCCCGCCAAAATCCACAGGTGCATAGGTATCTGAAAAACTGAATGCCTCATCTGTTCCGTTAAAATAGCCTTTTTTACGGGCAAATGTTATCACATCGGCAGCATAGATGCAGTTCTCTGTGTCGTTGAGGGGAAAGGTAGTAATCCTGGCCTGGTTTGCATGGCCGCTGACATAGCCATCGGGAATTCTTAAGGCAACCCATACGGCACCTTTGTCTGCATTAATAAACGCTGCATTTTTTCCCTTACCTGAACGAACCATGTTTGTCCCTTTTCCTATCATTTCCATAATCCATACCTCCTGGGGGTCGGAGATAGAAAAAGATTCACCCGAGCTGTAATAGCCATATTCGGCAACAAGATTTGTCATTATTTCAATGGCTTCCCTAGCTGTACGGGCACGCTGCAGGGCAATATACATAAGGCTTCCGTAATCAACAATCCCGGTTGTGTCAACAAGTTCGGGCTTACCCCCGAAAGTGGTCTCGCCGATTGCAACCTGGTGTTCATTCATATTGCCTATAACAGAATAGGTATGTCTGGCTTGTTTAATTTTTCCAAGAAATTTTCCGGTGTCCCATTCATAGATGTCAAGCATCGTACCATCAGGGTAATCAGATGCCGGCCAGTGGTATAGTTCACCATAAAGCACATGCGAATCGGCCGAATAGCTTATCATTGTTGAGCCATCGGCAGATGCACCCCTTGTAACAAGAAAATTTGTACACGGATACAAAAAATTTACAAAAAAAAATGATAGTAAAATAAGTGTGGCAAGGTTCTTGTATGTCATAATTATGTATTTTGATATGAAAGGTCTAAAATAAGATTATTTTGAAAATAATTACATGAGTTTTTTCATATCAGAAAAAATGAGTTCTTTGAAAATATTTGATGATAATATTTTCTAACAACAATATAACAGAGGTAAACATTAAATAATGTTTTGTTAATTATAAATTAACTCCTGATAAGATCGCATTTTTTAATTTTGTTCTGTTTATATTAAAATGTTAATAACAAGTATAAAAAAATTTTCATAGGATAAAAAGTTTTGGTTAAATTTAGTTTTAGTAGTTAGTAGGTTTAGTTAATAATTAGGTTGTCATTTTGTAGTTAGGGTTAAGGTTGGGTGAGAGTTAACAAACTCTCACCTTTTTTTTTATGCAAAATCAGGGATTACAGCATTAGAGGGCAAGGTGAATTGTACCCGAGGAAGAATCAGATGCTGCCCCGGTTACCGATGCGAAGCAATTGATCTCATTTCTGAACCTCAGCACACCAAGAAAGGCAAATATCAGCGCTTCTTTAAACTCAACAATCATGTCGTCGGGTTTTACTATTTTAATGGCTGTTTTGGATGCCAGAAGTGAAACCAGGAAATCGTTAAAAGCTCCGCCACCGGTAAGCAGAACATTACCACTTTTTTTTCTGTTTAAAGTATCTGCAACCTGCACGGCTATATGCTCATAAACAGTTCTTAACATATTCTCAAAAGTATCTTCAAACGACAAGACCACTTTCATGAATACCATCTCGAACCATTCACGGCCGAGTGATTTTGGGTGTTGCCGGCTGTAATACTCAATGGCATTCAGCTCGTTAAGCAATTGACTGTTTACCTTTCCGGCAGATGCTGTTATGCCCTTATCGTCAAAAGGCTTGCCGGCCTTTTTCATCCACCGGTTAATAAAAATATTAACAGGACATATGTCAAAGGCTATCCGTTTTCCACTCTCGCTAAAAGAAATATTCGAAAAACCGCCAAGGTTAAGGCAGAAATCATACCTGCCAAAAAGCATCTCATCGCCTACAGGGACCAGTGGAGCGCCCTGTCCGCCGTATGCTGTATCAAGCACCCTGAAATCGCTCACTGTGTTTAAACCTGTTGTTGCTGCAATATGTGCGCCGCTTCCCAACTGGAACGTCCATCCTTTATCGGGTTGATGAAAAATGGTATGGCCATGAGATGCTACCAGGCCGGCCTGCAATCTATGCCTTTTAAGAAATTTGTTTATTTCATTGCCAATATACTTTCCATAGGCTGCATGATTTTGTAAAAGGTCAGTAGCCGGGGAATTAAAAGCATCAGACAGGTAACCGGAGATTTCGCTGTCGTAGCCAACGGTTTCGGCCTTTTTAATGATAAAATGCCATCCTTCGGTTTTTTTTGTAAAAACACAAAAAGCAAGATCAAGGCCGTCGAGGCTTGTCCCCGACATTACTCCTACAACTTTATATCGCTCCATTTATGTTAGTTATAAAATGTTGACCTGTAAACAGCAATATTATTTCTTTCATCCACCACCACCACCTCGATCGAATGTAATCCCTGTCCTTTGATCCTCGTGGTGTCGAGCTTATAACTCAGCAAATCATCTTTTGCATCGTACTCGAAAAGCGCCCATTCATTGTCAATATACCCGTTGTAGGATTTTATTCCCGAAAAATCATCAGTAATCTTAAACGTAAGAAGATCACCATGAGTGTAAGTACCGTTATTTTTAAAACGTAATGGTATTATAACAGGGGAAACAGTGTCAATGGCGATATAGAATTTCCCAAACTTCGCCACCGAAGATTCTACAAAACCGTTTTGCCAGGTACCGCCTGCTGCAGACGATTTATTCTCTCTGTCAATGCAGGCTATCAATGCCTTGGTGCGATAACGAACGGGGACATTTTCAGCCTGTAATGCCAGTGTATATGAACCACATACCGCAACCAGGTCTGAGTGAACAAAATGCAGGGGAGAATACGAGAGCGAATCTACCTCCCGGGCAGAGTAGGTGAAATTAATATTTTCAAACAATGTATTCGGTGGCATTGAAATCCTGAAATCCCCGGTTAGGTAATTATTATATTGATGATAGAAGAATGTTTTGATAAATGAACTGTCCTGGCTGTAACGAGGCTCAATAAGCGCCGGTGCAGCACCTCTTGCAACGAAACGTAATACAGACGTATTCAAATAGGTGTCTTTAACCACTATTTTTACCCGGTAAACAGAGTCGGGATAAAAACTCACCACACCTCCGTCTTTTAACTTTTTATAAATACCAAGCTTATTGTTGGGGGCAGGAAAAAGCCGGTGCAGCTTGATCTTCTGCAGCATATATTCTTCGTAATCAATATGACTTCTGATATACTTTACTTCGTCAAACGAAAATTTGTCCATCTGGTGATAATAATATACCATATCATTTACAGATAGTTCTATTGAGTAAACAGTACATTTATTTCCAGATCCGTTAAGGTAGTCATAGGTTTCAATACCAAAACCCGCTTTTCCCGAAATATACATTGTATCTTTTAAAGCATAGTCCCCGTTGACTTTTAGTGGTTTAAGTATCAGCTTGTCGGCCTTTCCGTTTACCAAACTATTGTATGCATTGGCAGGATATATTGCCATGTTTACAATTTCGGGCCTTATATTATCTTTTATATTAAAATTGAATTGAAGAGCATTCAGCGGATTTTGATTGCTGTCCCTGATTTCGAAGTGCAGATGCGGGCCGCCTGAATTACCGGTATTTCCGGAGAGTGCTATGAACTGTCCTTTCGACACAGTAAACTCGTTTCTGGCGGGATACACGTCTATTTCGAATTTTTTAACCGCATACTGGTAATTGGTAATATAAGCTGCTATTTCAGGCATAAATTCGTTAAGATGTGCATATACTGTTGTAAATCCGCCGGGGTGGGCAATATACAGCGATTTACCATAGCTCCCGCTTTGTACCTTTATCCTTGAAATATACCCCATGTCCGAAGCATATACGTTTTTCCCGACCTGCTGCTGTGTTTTAAAATCAATACCCGAGTGAAAATGGGTACTCCTCAGTTCGCCAAAATTTCCCGATAAAAACAGGGGAATATCAAGAGGCGGGGCAAAGTGGTATTGAATGTCGGACTTTTGTGCATAACTGTTGATAAATCCAAACAAAAATAAAACCATTGAAAAAACCCGGAAAACGTGCATAAAATGATATTTTAAGTTCAAAATTACTGCTAAGATAAGACTTGATTTTTAAATGCCATGTATCGTTAAGACATTGATAAAATTTTATAAATTTGTTAAAAAATGTTTAATTTTTCATGTATCTTTGCTACTCATGGAAACCACTATTGATGTTTTAACAAGTAATTTAAGAAACAGGATTAAAAAACTGATTTCACTTTACGAAGAAACCAAAATAAAGAATCATTCCCTTGAATTAAAAAACAGGGAACTTTCAGAAAAAAACAGTATATTAGAAAAAACACTTTCAGAAACAGAGAATAAATTTAACAATATAAAGCTTGCAAAGACGATTTTAGCAACAGGAGACAGTACGCATGATGCTAAAATCAAAGTAAATAAAATAGTGCGGGAAATAGACAATTGTATTGCTCTTTTAAATAGATAAGATTTTATAAGCATAAATGGAGGATAAACTATCAATAAAAGTTAATGTGGCTGACAGGTTTTATCCTTTAAAGATTGACAGTAATGACGAGGAGAAAATCAGGAAAGCAGCCAGATTAATTAACGATAAGGTTCTTTTATACAAGCAGCGTTACAGTGACAAAGATACGCAGGATTTTTTGGCCATGGCGGCATTGCAATATGCCATCAAGATCATTGAATCGGAACAACAAAGCAGTGCTGCTGTGATGGAGCAAAGCCTGAAAGAACTTGACGATGAATTGGCTGAATATCTCAAAGGAGAGTAATAAGGTTCTTTAACATATACAAAGAAATAGCCCGCATAGTTTCTTCATTCGATTGTGAAACTCAACACTAAACAAATTGGAGCTTCACTCGGCTATTCAAGAGTAGGCCTCATTTCTGGTTCGCCAGAAAATTTCGACTTGTCGGAATCATTGGAAACTCGAAAATAGCTGGACGTTCCACCCATGTCTTATTGGGGTTTTATCAAAAGTTGAAGAAATGTATGCGGGTTTTTTATATACTTAATTTAATAACAATGACAAATATATTATTGATAACAGAAAGCCATGCTTTACTGAAATACCTTATCGCAGGGGCTTTCTCTTTTACAGGAGGTGCTGTCATCTCATTTATTATATGGCAGCTAGCGCTCAAGCATAAAAAGGAACAAATAATCAAAGATGCCGAAACAGAAGCTGAAGTTATTAAAAAAGACAAGATGTTACAGGCAAAAGAAAAATTCCTTCAGCTAAAGTCCGATCATGAAAAATTCATCAACGAAAGAAACAGCAAAATGACCATTGCTGAATCGCGCATCAAGCAAAAGGAGACACAGCTTTCGCAAAAAATTGAAGAAACCCAGCGCGCCAAAAACGAAATTGAGATTGTGAGGGAGAACCTCAGTGCGCAGCTTACACTGGTTGACAAAAAGAACGAAGAGCTTGAAAAGCTCCATAAGCAACAGGTTGAGCAACTCGAAGCCATTTCGGGCATTTCGGGTGAGGAGGCTAAAAACCAGTTGATAGAATCGTTGAAAGAAGAGGCAAAAACCGATGCTATGTCACTGATCAACGAGATTATGGACGAAGCCAAGATGACCGCTTCGCGCAATGCCAAGAAAATAATCATTGAAACCATACAGCGTGTAGCCAGTGAAACTGCAATTGAGAATTCGGTTACTGTCTTCAACATAGAATCGGATGAGATCAAGGGCAGGATCATAGGGCGCGAAGGACGCAACATAAGGGCCCTTGAAGCAGCCACCGGGGTTGAAATAATAGTTGATGACACCCCCGAGGCCATCATTCTTTCTGCTTTTGACCCTGTGCGGCGTGAAATAGCCAGGCTTGCACTTCACCAGCTGGTTACCGACGGAAGGATACACCCGGCCAGAATAGAAGAAATCGTCTCAAAAACCCAAAAACAAATCGAAGAAGAGATTATTGAAATTGGCAAACGCACAACTATAGACCTCGGAATTCATGGGCTTCACCCTGAACTGATCAGGCTGATTGGAAAGATGAAATACCGTTCTTCGTATGGGCAAAATTTGCTGCAGCATTCCAGAGAAGTTGCCAACCTTTGCTCTATTATGGCATCTGAACTCGGACTGAACCCCAAGCTGGCCAAACGTGCCGGACTGCTCCATGATATCGGAAAAGTGCCTGATGATGAGCCCGAACAACCTCATGCTGTCTTTGGTATGATGCTGGCAGAAAAATACAAAGAGAAACCCGAAATATGTAATGCCATTGGCTCGCACCATGATGAAGTAGAGATGACAAGCCTTATTTCACCCATTGTACAGGTATGCGATGCCATCTCGGGCGCCCGGCCGGGAGCACGTAGGGAAGTCGTTCAGTCGTATATTAAAAGGCTTAAAGAACTCGAATCAATGGCCCTCTCCTATCCCGGCGTTTTAAAAACCTATGCAATTCAAGCCGGTCGCGAATTACGCGTAATAGTGGGTAGCGATAAAGTAGACGATAAAGAGGCCGAAATCCTCTCGTTTGAAATATCTAAGAAAATACAAAATGAGATGACCTACCCGGGCCAGATAAAAATTACCGTTATTAGAGAAACAAGGGCAGTAGCCTATGCGAAATAATCATTTACAGGAATTTCAGAAGATAGCAAGAAGTTCCTGTAAACTTTTTACTTTATCGGTGAAGTCGAGCTTCTTATAAGAGAGTATCAGGTTATTTATAAGCCTTACAATAATATCGCCGTTGGAACACGGAACATAGTATTCCTGCCTTTGTTCAAGTTGCTGTTGCTTTATGAAATAGTCTATTTCGCGTCTTCCCAAAACAGATCCCTTGTTGTAAGGGTTTATATAAAACAAAATATCATCTTTCTCATCTTCTGAATCGTGCTGCCTGTATTCATCTTTATAAGCAAGGATAAAATTTTTAGGAAGGTTAACACCATATACAGGAAGATTTAACTTTTGCGCCACGGTAAGGTATACCACTGCCAGCGAAATAGGGTTTCCCCGTTTTGTTTCAAGCACCTGGTTTATAAATGAATTCTGCGGAGAGTAAAAATTGGTTGAGTTCCTCTTGAATTTATGAATTTCGAAAATAATGTAGTTGATGACCTTTATTTTCTCTAAAGCAGTAAGGTTATTATTAATTTCAAGCCAAACATCTTTTCTTACCTTTTCTATTTCATTGTCTAAGGTTTTATAAGAGATGTCGGGAAACTGAAATTGCGCAAGATAAACAGCCCCTTCTAAAATATTTTCTGCCCCGGATTTTACCCAGTTTTGCAGGTTCTTTTTCGCATGGGTAAACTGTATTTTATGAATTACATTTTCAAGTCTTTCCTGCAACTGCTCATTAAGAGTTGTTTCCCAAGCCTTCTCAAGTTCGGGAATAGCTTCGGGCCCCTGAATAAGCAGGTTCGAAGAAACAACATTAACCACTTCGTTGTCGGAATCATCGAGCAACGAGATCAAAGCCTTCAGTTCTTTTAAATCAACGGTCATAATAGTGTAATAATTCTAATAAACAAAACCATCAGTAGAATGTTTTAAAGATGAAATATCAAATATAAACACCGGCTACAAAATATATGTTCATATTTCAGCATGTCAAAACTATTCAAAAAGGCACTGACCAGCAACTTTCTAAAAGGCCAGTTATTAACATTTACCCTCTTTTGAAAAATTATCTTCATAAATAATAATAAACAGCCAATGGTTCATAAGTCTGAAATGCTATCGTGCTGTAAATTTTGAAAGTTTTGTATCTTTGGCCAAAATAAAAAAAAATGATACAAAGGGCACAATCGGTTTATTTATTTCTTATAGTGGTATTGATGAGTTTTTACCTTATTTTTCCTATCATAAATTTTGGTTCCGGGGATGAAATGCAATATAATTTTTACAGTTATGCCCTAAAAAAGGTTACCGATGGCGAAGCACAAAAGATACTTTCTTCCTGGCCGCTATTTTTCCTGGTGTTGGTCATCGCCGGCATCAGTTTTTATAATATCTTTTTGTTTCATAAGCGAATGCTGCAAATGAGGCTCTGTGTTTATAATATATTATTACTTATTGGTTTACTGGGCCTTACCTATTTTTATTTTCGTCATATACAAAAATCTTTCGATGTTACCCATCATGCATTTAAAATAGGGATTATTTTCCCTGTTTTGAGTATCGCTCTAAGCATTATGGCTTTTAGTGGCATAAGAAGGGATGAATTGCTTGTTAAGACCTATGAAAGACTGAGAAAGTAGTTGGTTTTGCTTTCAGCAAAACTGATAGTTAAAGTTTAATGAACAAATTTTTATCGCAAAATCTCCATGTGTTCCTGATCGGTGATTTTTTCACAATACCTGCATTTAAGCTTCACCTCTTTCTTTGAAAGCACATCAAATTTGGTGATGATTTTTTCGCTGTTGGTAATGCACTTAGGGTTCATGCACTTTACAATGCCTGTGATCTCATCGGGTACCTCTACCACCTTTTTTTCAACAACTTCATAATTTTTAATGATATTCAGCTTTGCATCGGGCGCCACAAGTGATATTTTATTAATATCCTTATCTTTAAAGAAAATATCCGACAATTTGATAATAGCTTTTCGCCCAAGTCTTTTGCTTTCGAGATTTGTACCAAATGTAATGGTCTTATCAATTTTGTCAAGGCCGAGAATTGAAATAACCTTGAAAAGGCTATTGGCGCTGATATGATCTATTACTGTACCATCTTTGATTGCGCTAACAACAAGTATTTTATCTTTCATAGCAGTTTTCAGATTAATCCAAGTATACTCGAAATGATTGCCTGGCGCACATAAACACCGTTTAGCGCCTGGGTAAAATAATATGCTTTGGGGTTTTCATCCACGCAGGGGTCAATCTCGTTTACACGGGGCAGTGGATGCAGGACTTTCATCCCGGGCTTGGTGGTTGATAACATGCTGTCTTTCAATATATAAGCGTTTTTTGTCTTTTCATATTCTATAGGGTCAGAAAATCGTTCTTTCTGCACCCTGGTCATATAAATAATATCGGCCTCGGAAATAATATCGGTAAAATCTTTGTACTCAAAATATTTAAAGCCCCGGTTATCGAGTACCATTTTATATTCCTCGGGCATTTTAAGTTCGTCGGGAGAAATGAAGTTAAAGGTTATCTTATTGAACTCGGACATTGCCATAAGCAATGAGTGTACTGTTCGTCCATATTTAAGGTCACCCACCATGAAAATATTAATGTTATCGAGTCTGCCCTGCGTTTTCCTTATTGAATAGAGGTCGAGCAAAGTCTGAGTGGGATGCTGGTTTGCCCCGTCACCCGCATTAATTATCGGTACCTGTGAAATTTCGCTTGCAAACCTGGCACTGCCTTCAAGCGGATGCCGCATTACAATTAAATCGCAGTAATTACTTACAATTTTAATAGTATCGTAAAGGGTCTCACCTTTCGTTACACTCGATGAATTTGAATCGCTGAACCCCACTACCCTTCCTCCAAGCTTTAAAACGGCGCTCTCGAAAGAAATACGTGTGCGTGTGGAAGGTTCAAAAAACAGTGTTGCCACAACTTTTCCGTTCAACAGCTCCCTGACCGGTTTCTTTTCAAATTCTTCGGCCAGATCAAGAATCTTAAGGTATTCGGCTTTACTGTAATCGTTGATGGAGACAAGGCTTCGCATTTTCATTTTAATCTCTGATTTACCAAAATTAGTTAAAAATAGTTATGCAAGTTAATGATGAATGTTTGTTGTGCTCTGGTTTTTTTTAAAATCTTCATATTACTGAGATCTGAATTTCTTTAAATGAACTAAATTTCTCTGCCAGTGATGCTGCGAGGCTTCTTCTTATCTTGACCTTAAGGTAACAGTGTTCATCGTATGCCTGTTCCAGCAAATCACAGTTAAACGATTGCAAAGCCTTGTTAATTTCCGGGAGATGTTTGTACTCAAACCTTAATTCAGCTATTTCAAAAAGATATTCATTTACAATTTTTGCATGCGACAGTGCATTTTCTGCTGCATTTTTATATGCATTTACAAGTCCCCCGGTACCAAGCAACCTGCCGCCAAAATAACGTACAACAACAATCAGCACATTTGTAAGACCGAACGACTGTATCTGTCCGTATATTGGTTTGCCAGCGGTACCCGAAGGTTCTCCGTCGTCGTTTACACGGTACACAGGGCGATCGGCACCTATCTTATATGCATAACAATGGTGGCGGGCATCGTGATACGTTTTCCTCATCCGGTCAGTAATTGCTTTAGCATCTTCTTCATTGCAAACAGGATAGGCAAATGCCAAAAACCTGCTCCCTTTGTCTTTAAATATACCTTCACTCGGCGAGGATATTGTCTGGTATATATCTTTGTGTTCCAATTATGTTATTACTGTTCTGGCTGCTTTTGTTTCCGCGTATATAAAAAAAAGGCTGTTTCTAAATTGAACAGCCTTTTTTTCTTTTAAAATTTCAGTTTCTTTTCTATCTCGTCTATCTGCCCCTTAAAGGCTTTATCGGTCTCGAGAAGGTTATTTACTGTTTTACATGCATGCAACACTGTGGCATGGTCTTTACCCCCTATCTGTGAACCAATGGTTGCAAGAGACGCCTTTGTAAGGCTTTTTGAGAAATACATTGCAATCTGTCTGGCCTGCACAATCTCGCGTTTTCTGGTTTTGGTCTGGATTGAATCTACAGGAATTTCAAAAAAACTACAAACCACTTTCTGGATATAATCAATTGATACTTCCCTTTTTGTGTTTTTTATAAGCTTGTCAATCATCTCTTTGGCAAGCTCAAGCGTTATCTCTTTTTTGTTAAGTGTTGACTGTGCAAGCAGCGAAATAAGTGCTCCTTCAAGTTCCCTTATATTGTCTGCAATATGTGAGGCTATATATTCAATTACATCTTCGGGCAGTTCAATGCCATCTTTATAGGTTTTCTTTCGGAGAATTGCGATGCGCGTTTCATAATCTGGTATCTGCAGATCGGCAGACAAGCCCCATTTAAACCTTGACAAAAGGCGCTGCTCCAAACCCTGCAATTCAACAGGAGGTTTGTCAGAGGTAAGGATCAGTTGTTTTCCTGACTGGTGCAAATGATTAAAAATGTGGAAAAAAATATCCTGGGTTTTTTCTTTGCCTGCAAACTCATGAACATCATCTATTATAAGCACATCAATCATCTGATAAAAATGCAGGAAATCGTTCTTGTTGTTGTTTCGGATTGATTCAACAAATTGTGTCTGAAACCTGTTTGCATTTACATACAATACCACCTTGTCGGGGAATTTATTTTTAATCTCAATGCCAATGGCCTGAGCGAGGTGTGTTTTGCCCAATCCTGAATCGCCGTATATAAGCAAAGGGTTAAAGGCTGTACCCCCGGGATTACTGGCAACAGCATACCCGGCAGACCTTGCAAGCCGGTTACACTCCCCTTCAACAAAGTTATCGAAAGAGTTTTCAGGGTTCAGCCGTGGGTCAATGCTTAGTTTTTTTATGCCTGGAATAATAAAAGGATTTTTTATACCGCTCTCTTCTGTAAGCGGCATATTTACAGGTCTGTTCCTGAGTTCTGTCTGGTTCTTGGCCGGGAACTTCACAGTGTAGGGCCTGGAGTTGAGGTTGTTATTCTCCATGACAATACTGTACTCAAGCTTGGCATCATATCCCAGTTCTTTTCTAAGCGTTTTGCTTATGATCTCAATGTATTTCTCCTCAAGATATTCATAGAAAAAAGGACTCGGAACCTGAATGGTCAAAACTTTTTCTTCAAGTTTAACCGGAACAATCGGTTCAAACCAGGTCCTGAAACTGATTGAGGGCACATTATCTCTAATTACCTTTAAACAGTTGTTCCAAATTTCTTCGTGGTGCATAGTATTTATGCGTTAGGTGTTTAAAATATTAAGGCTATTCATTCGATAAAGCAATATTGTGAAAAAAAAGATAAAAAAAAAATTAAATTTCTCTTGACTTTTAACTTAAAGTATTATTGGATTTACAATCAGAAAATTAGTTTCGTCAAAAAAAAAAATAAATTGTATTCTATTGATTATCTGTACTATAATTAATTAGTATCTTAAAAAATTGTTAACTAACCGTTTATTGAATTTTAATTAAAGCAAAGTTTAATCAAAAATCCATAAACGTTATTTAGAATTATTCTAAATAATCATTTTTACTGATTTTCGCGAATTGTTAATAACTAAACCCCATAAAAATTTTATTCACAATTGCAAAAAAGAAATCAACCTTTTCTGCTGAAAAAAAGATTCAACAACAGGTTGATTTTTCTAATGTGTCAAAGTAAAATTAAAAGTCAATTACTTTTAATTTCTTTCTCCTTTTTTCCAAAAAGCGAAAAGTGTACATACTTTTTCGGGTGCTCATGCAGGTCTTGCAATAAAAGGTTAAGGCTTTCCGATACGTTTTTAAGGTTATTATACAGCGAGTCGTTGTTTACAAGCAACCCGAGGCTTCCGTCGCCCTGATCTATCTTTGTGAGTATTTGTGCTGTATTCTGAAGGGTAATGCTGGCATTGTCAATGGCCGATTTTAAATCAGAACTGGCAACCGAATCCGAAATAGAGGCAAAATTCACCATGATCATTTTCAGTTCTGCGTTGCTTTTCTTCAGGTTTTCGGTTACCGAGGCGAGGTTATCAAGGCTTGCCTTGAGCGACCCGCCGGGTGCAAGACTTTTATCTAAAGACCCTGAAACATTGCCGGCATGTTCAAGAGTGGCATGAAAAAGTGCTGCACTTTCTTTGTTTACAAGCATATTAAGCGATGCCAGCAGGGTATCAATTCTCTCAAGGGCTTGCAAAGCCTTGTCTTTGACGGGTTCAATAAAGGCAGATAATCCTTTGTCGAGCCTGCCGGGTACAGTGTCACCCGACTGGTAGACCTTGTTGTTTTCAGCAAGCAACAAACGCACATCTTTGGTACCCGAAACCAAGCTTGAGCTGTAAATTTCAAAGACTGAGTTCATGGGAATGCTCACCTTCTCTTTAATATTGTACATTACAATAATATCACCTGTACCCTGTTTGTCAAATTTAATCTCGCTGACATTGCCTATACGGTAACCTCTCAGATAGATTACCCCCGATTCGATAAGTCCGTCAATGTCTTCGTATTTTGAATAATAATTAACAGAGGGTTTAAAAATATTGATCCCTTTGAGAAAGTTTACTCCCCAAATGAGAAATGCAATGGCTACGAGGGTAACAATCCCTATTTTCAATTCCCTTGAAAGTTTCATTATGATAATTTTAGTTGTTATTTGTAATGGTTAGTTTTAACGCCTGTTCCATCGGAATTACTTTTCCGTTTTTTAGTGCAATGATAAAGGCATCGGGAAATTTATTCTTAACCCATTTGCTGTATTCGACGATCTCGTTGTATGTTTTTTTATTGCCAACAGCATATTTGTAAAAATTATTCTCTTTAAATTCATACACATCGGTAATCTCTTTAAAAAAATCTGAATCGAGCGGAATTCTTTTGCCCGACACTGCAACCTGCACTTTAAATACGACTTCTTTTGGGTGGCCGGGGTTGGTTCGGGGGCTGGCAGTATCGGTTCGATTTCCGACATCATGCCCGGTATTTACTGCATAAGCACGATCTTCACCAGCTACTAAGGTTACAGTATCGCTTATTGAGCCGGGTTTTACTTTGTTAACCGAATCATTCTTATTAATGCCCGCTGTAGTAATACTCCGCGATTCGATAAATTCTTTGTAATCTCTGAACGCCCTGAATATTGCCGAAGCAATATATTCCTGGCCTTCTTCTGACATGAGGTACTGTTCTTCTTCAGGATTGGTTATGAAACCTGTTTCAACCAAAACGCCAGGCATAGAGGTTTGGGCAAGTACCAACAATCCCTGTTGTTTTACCCCCCTGTCTTTTCTTTTGGCACGGTCGCGGAACTGATCCTGTACATTTTTTGCAAAATTTATACTATGGTCAAAATAAATACTCTGCATGAGGGTAAGCATGATGTACGACTCGGGCGATTCGGTGTTGAAACCTTCATACCTTGCACTGTAGTCTTCTTCAAGCAATATTACCGAGTTCTCTTTTTTGGCTACCTCAAAATTTTCTTCTGCACGGTGCAAGCCGAGTACGAGCGTTTCGGTACCGTCCACCTCTTTTTTCGTAAGCCCGTTGGCATGAATGGAAATAAACAGGTCTGCCTTATTTATATTGGCAATCTCAGCCCGCTTGTAAAGAGGGACAAATTCGTCGGTTTTTCTTGTATAGATAACTTTTACATCATTAAATTTTGTTTCGATATAGTTACCAAGTTTAAGAGATATCGCGAGCACCACATCTTTTTCACAGGTATTCTGGCCAACCGACCCGGGGTCTTTTCCACCATGCCCCGGATCAATAACTACCGTTCTGAGGTGATATTCATGGTTCCCGGAAATTTGGGCGCCAAGTGAAAGATATTGAAGAAAAAATATAAGAAATAATGCAATTTTACGTTCTAAATTGGATTTACTTATATTAATATTATGCATCTATAATTACGTTATTTTATTAGTTTTGCAGCTTCTGAGGAACTTACTGGTACAAAAATAGTATTAAAATTGTTTACTAGAACATTATTTTTTCAAATAGTCGTTTGTTCGTTTCTGTGTATTTGTGCGCCAACAATATCTCAGGAACCGGATTTAAAGTGGGATACTGTTGTTAATAATTATCTTCACGACACCATTTTTACAGGCACAATTCTTAGTGATACCCTATTTACCATTACAACTACTTCTGATACCGGTTTGGTAAAAAGCGTAGCAGACACAATTACAATTCCTGTAGGTAAAAGCGGCAGCAAACAAACCATTGATTCAAAGGTTATATATTCGGCAAGAGATTCGATGATTACATCGGTGAGCGACCAGAAACTCTTTCTTTTTGGTGAAACACAGGTTAACTACGAAAATATTGAACTTAAGGCCGATTACATGGCTTTCGACATGGGCAACAGCGTGGTCAAAGCCACCAGCATGACCGATTCTACGGGGAACCCATCTGGTAAGCCTTCGTTTAAGCAAGATTCCGAGGCTTTTGATTCCGATACCATAAGTTACAATTTCAAGACCAGGAAGGGAATGATCAAAAATATTGTTACCCAGCAAGATGAGGGATATCTTCACAGCCAGATTACCAAAAAACACGCGAGCGGGCATATTCATATTAAAAATGGCAAGTATACCACCTGCGATGCCCCTCACCCTCACTACTATATAGGGCTTACAAAAGCCATTGCCATCCCCGACGATAAGATCATCAGCGGGCCTGCATACATGGTAATTGAGGATATCCCGCTACCGATTATGCTCCCGTTTGGATTTTTCCCGAATTCCAAAAGAAGGTCGGCCGGAATCCTAATCCCCTCATACGGTGAAGAACAGGCTCGAGGTATGTTTCTGAGGCAGGGTGGTATATATATTCCCCTCGGCGATTATTTTGATTTTGTTCTCCAGGCTGATTATTACACGAGGGGAACATTCGGTTTCAACGCCAAATCTACCTACAACTGGAAATATCATTTCACCGGCGGCTTTGATGGTAAGGTTTATTTTAACAGGGTAAATGACGATCCAACCTTTGCCCCATCAAACAACTATTCCATCAGCTGGCGCCATGCACAGTCGCCAAAAGCGAATCCAACCCGTACGTTCAGCGCAAATGTGAACATTTCCTCTGTTGGCTTCAACAAGAATTATAGTTACGATCAGGAAACCTACCTGAGCAACAACCAGAGATCAAGTATTCAGTACAGCAAGCGATGGGGCTCGATGTTCGCCCTTAACGCAACACTTAACCACAATCAGGACAACAGGACACATCAGGTTAATATGACCCTGCCAGATGTTGCATTCACAGTAAACAGGTTTTACCCTTTCAGGGCCAAAAATATGAAAGGTGCGCCAAGGTGGTTCGAAAACATTCAGTTGAGCTATAGCTCCAGACTTCAGAACAAAATTAACACCACCGACACAAGCATGTTCAAAAAGTACGACTGGCGTAAAATGCAAAATGGCTTTAATCACAATATACCTGTTTCGATGGCCAATATCAGGTTGCTGAAAGTTATAAGCATTACCCCCAGCCTGAGTTACCAGGGTGCGGCTTACTTAAGTAATATTGAGAAAAAATATCCTGACACAATATCCTATATCAAGAACCCATCGGCATATATTGTCACCGATACATCATTTGGTTTCCGGTATGCGCATGCCGTTACACCATCTATCAGCATCTCTGCCAATCCGAAATTGTACGGAATGTTTCAGTCAACAAACCCCAACTCATACATCAGGGCGATAAGGCATGTGATGACTTTTTCTGCCTGGTTTGGCTTTTCGCCCGATATGTCAGATTATATGCCTGATTATTACCGTACCATCAGGTATCCCAGATCGCCTAACGAAAAAGTAACTGAACAAACCTATTCCATTTTCGAAGGTTATTTAAATCCTCCCTCTGTGTCGAAGGGAGGTTTAAGCCCAATATCGCTCGGTTTCGGAAACAACCTCGAGATGAAAGTTCTTTCAAAAAACGACACCACCGGAGAGCCCAAAAAGGTTTCCATTCTTGATAATCTTAATTTCAGCAGTTCATATAACCCCTTCAAAGATTCCATGCGCCTGTCGGATATTTCTATGAACGGCTCTACACGCCTGTTTAATAACAAGGTAAACGTAACATTTGGCGGAAGTTTCAGTCCTTACTCTGTTTCTAATACCGGAATAGCCTATAGCAGGCTTTATTTTGTTGAAACAAATAAGCTATTAAGGCTTACCCGGTTCAACTTTAGTTTAGGTACATCGCTTCAATCGGGTGGCGGAAAAAAATCTTCGGCCGCGACAGAAAACCAGACACCTGAAGTAAGTCAAACTTCATACAATGATGAAACCGACATGTTTGTTGACTATGTTGATTTTGATATCCCCTGGTCGCTATCAATTCAATATGACTGGATTTACAGTAAAACAGGACTTGAAAAAAGAATTGTCCATACCATACGCCTGTCGGGTGATCTGAGCCTTACCAAGAAGTGGAAGATAGGAGGCAATACGGGTTACGACTTTGTGGCCGGAAAAGTAGCTATGACTAACCTGAATATATCTCGCGACCTGCATTGCTGGACAATGCAGATGAGCGCCGTGCCGTTCGGGCCCCGTAAGTCATACTCTTTCAGCATTAACGCGAAGTCGGCCTTGCTTCGCGACCTTAAATGGGACAAACGCAAAAGCTGGTACGACAGTTATTAATTGATTCTTAAGTTAAACCTTAACCAGAGAAACAATGAAGAAGATTATTCAAACCCCCAATGCCCCTTCGGCTATAGGCCCATACAGCCAGGCTGTTGAAGTAACCGGCATGTTGTTTATAAGCGGCCAGATACCTGTTGATCCTCTAACCGGTCAACTTGTCGAAGGGGGCATAAAGGAACAAACAAACCGGGTGTTGAAAAATATCGGGGCAGTGCTTGAAGCGGCAGGTTACAATTACAATAATGTGGTAAAGTGTACCTGTATGCTAAAAGAGATGGACGATTTCAAGGAGATGAACGAAATATACGGAAGCTATTTTAATGAGAACCATCCTGCCAGGGCAGCTTTCGAGGTTGCTCGTTTGCCTAAAGATGTGAAAATAGAAATTGAGGCGATCGCTGTAAAATAAAGAGGCTGTCTTAAAAATCTCTTCTCTTGTCATCCTGAGACTTCGATAGTGCTAAACCACTATTTAATAATTAGTTGACACCTTTGTCAGCCTGAGTCCCGGTAGAACGGGAAAGGCTATTCCCGTCGTGTCATTAGCAGCAAAAGCGAAGAATCTATATTACTTAATTTGAAAAGTTTATTTCATGAGATCGCTTCGCTTGGTTCGCTATCAATCAATATGACAAATCGTGGTTAAATTGACTTTTAAGACAGCCTCTTTACATAAATCTTTATTCAGACACTATTTCAAAAGGCACTTCAACAACCACTTCACGGTGTAGTTTTATTTTGGCTGAGTATTTGCCAATCTCTTTAATAATATCCTCCTGAAAGGAAATGTTCTTGCGGTCGATTTCAAATCCTTTTTCAGCAAGCGCTTCGGCAACCTGAATGGTATTCACCGAGCCAAAAATCTTTCCTTTCGAACTGGTTTTCGCACCAATGGTAAGCGAAATTGCCTTTAGTTTTTCTGCAAGTACAGATGCCTGTTCCTTTAGTTTGGTTTCTTTATGCGCCCTCTGCTTTATTGTTTCGGCATGCGATTTTTTGGCAGATGCATTGGCATTAATGGCCATTCCTTTAGGAATAAGGTAATTCAGTGCATAACCGTTTTTTACCTTTACAATTTCATCTTTGTACCCAAGGTTGGGTATATCCTGTTTCAATATAATTTCCATAATAATTCCTCCGGTTTATTTCAATAAGTCGGTTACATAAGGCAGTAAAGCAATATGGCGTGCACGTTTTACAGCAGTGGCTACCTTGCGCTGAAACTTCAGCGATGTGCCGGTAACACGTCTGGGTAAAATCTTGCCCTGTTCATTCAGGAACTTCTTAAGAAATTCCGGATCTTTGAAGTCTACATATTTAATCCTGCTCTTTCTGAACCTGCAGAATTTTTTCTTCTTAATTTCAACGGTTGGGGGTGTTAAATATCTGATTTCATTCTGATTCTGTGCCATAGCTTATCCCTCCTTTACAGTTTCTGTGGTTTCTACTTTATTCTTTCTTTTTGTACTGTATTCCACGGCATATTTATCCAGTTTTACAGTAAGAAAACGGATAATCCTTTCATCACGCCTGTAATCTATCTCAAGTGTCTGGATAAGTTTGCCCGGCGACTTAAACTCAATCAGGTAGTAAAACCCTGTTGATTTTTTCTGAATAGGGTAAGCCAGCTTTCGTAAGCCCCAATTCTCTTCGTTGATGATTTCACCGTCATTGGAGGTGATCACCTTTTTGAATTTTTCAACCGCTTCCTTCATCTGTACATCAGACAAAACGGGAGTTGTAATGAAAACGGTTTCGTATTGATTCATCATGGTAATTAATTAATTAAATATTAAATAAATTTTTTGGAACGCAAAAGTATTAACTTTTTTATTCTAATCAAATAAAATTCAGCAGATAATTAATTATTTTCACCTGTAAATACTTTTACCTGAAATGATGCAACCATTCATACTTCTTTTTGTCATTAGGGTAATTGATTTAGAATTACGATATTTAGGTTTACTAACTGAATTATATCGATAGGCGTTGACAACAGCATATCAGGACATACACCGGGAAATAATTGAACTCAGCAAGGCTGGTAACCCAAAAGCGCAATACCAGCTATACAAGCTTTATTCAAAGGCTATGTTCAACATTGGCATTAGAATGATGAACAACCGCGAGGAAGCTGAAGATATGCTGCAGGAGTCTTTTACCGAGGCGTTTACAAAGCTCGGTACTTTCAGGTACGAGTCATCGTTCGGGTCGTGGATAAAAAGAATCGTCATAAACAAATGTATCAATGAACTTAAAAGACGAAAAGCTGAACTGGTGCTTACTGAAAATATCCCCGACAACAGCGCAGGTGAAGAAGACAACGATTTTGAAGTAATAAACCTGAAAGTGAATGATGTGATGAAAGCTATGGGGAAACTTCCCGAAGGGTACAGGGTAATTTTCTCGCTCTACCTTCTCGAAGGATACGATCATACCGAAATTGCCCAGATAATGGGTATATCGGAATCAACCTCGAAATCGCAGTTTTCGAGGGCAAAACAAAAAGTGAAAGAATTATTAAAACAGAGCATGTCATGAAAGATAAGCTTGAAAGATTCATTATCGAAAACAGCAATGCATTTGATGCACTTGAACCCGGTGATGGTGTGTGGACTAAGATTGAAAAGAACATCAGGCCCGGGAAAACCATTAACTGGTATAAAGTGATGGGAAGGGTTGCAGCGGTTATACTTATCTTCACTTTATCTTATATGGTACACGAAGCGCTTGATATTAAGAGTACAAGGCTTTCAGGCAAAGATGCAAAGAAAGGGAAAGAAATCATCATCACCGAAATAAGAGAGGCAGAGATATATTATTCGGGCCTTATCAACGAAAAATTGCAGGAGATAAAACCCATGCTTTCAGATAACCCGATGCTTGAGAAAGAGATAACTTACGATCTCAGTCAGCTCGACAGCATCTATGCTTCGCTGAAAAAAGACCTTAAAGATAATATTGCCAGCCAGGAAGTAATTGAAGCCATGATTGAGAATTACAGGTTGCGGCTAACCATACTGGAAGACATATTGATTCAAATAAAACCAGAAGAAAATGACAACAGTGAAAACAACAACAGATATAATTTATAAGAACATTGGGGCGGTTGCAATTGCCATACTGCTTTCCCTTCCTTCGCTTTCGGGGCAGGAATATACCAAAAGAATTGAAAAATCATATAAGGTAAATAATTCAACCACCGTGGATGTAATCAACAAATACGGGAAAATACATGTCGTAACATGGGAAAAAGACTCCGTAAGGTTTGATATCCGGCTAAAAATAAAAGCGAGCAGCGACTCAAGGCTTAATAAGCTTAAGAACACTATAGATTTTGATTTTACAGGGACAGAGTACTACGTAGTTGCAAAAACAAGGATCGGCACCAACAGCGGGGCCATATTCAGCGACCTGGCCGATATTGCCGGATCTCTGATGCCTTCGGACAATAAAGTTACGATTGATTATATTGTAATGATGCCCCGGCATATCAACCTGAAGCTGGAAAATAAATTCGGCGACGTATATATTGACGATCTTGACGGCAATATCAGACTAACACTGTCAAACGGTGAACTAAAAGCCAACGAGCTCACAGGCAATACCATTATCAGCCTGAGTTCGGCAGATGCTGTGATTAATTCTGTAAAAGACGGAAAAATAAGCGTGTCTTATTCAAACTTTCACGTGAAAACTGTGGACAAGTTAATTATTGACAGCCGTTCATCTGTTATAAACATCGAGAAGGCCGGATTTTTGAAAATTACATCAAGAAGGGACAAATTTCACCTTCCCGAAATATCAGAACTCTACGGTGAAAGCTATTTTTCAAACTTTACTTTGCACAATCTGCAAAAAGAGATGAATTTTAACCTCAAATACGGCAACCTCTCAGTTGAGGAAATCAGCCGGGGATTCTCTTTTATCCAGGTTGTTTCGGAATACACCGACCTTGACCTTGTATTTGCCAGGGGGGCCACTTACGAAATAGACATTACACATCACAACGATGTGATTTTTAACTATCCCATGCAATTGGCAAACCTGCAGACCAAAGTCATCAACCCCGACGAAAAACAGAAGCTTACCTATGGCCGCATTGGAACCGCAGGCGCTTCATCGAAGGTGAAAATTTATGCACCTAAAAAATGTACCATTAACATCTTCCATAAATAGGCATGACAAAATCCTTAGCCACTCGGCGAAGCCAATCTTAATCGCAATCAAAAGATTGGAGTTATTCTATGAATGGCGGAGCCCTCACCGAAGGTAATAATTCGGGTTAAAACGGTCTTATTACACCTAATGTAATAGTTCAGAAAAAAATTGCAGAATTTTCTGCATCATGCAACCAAAGGTGAAATTACTTGTCATTAAGAAAAAATAAAATATTATGAAAGCAAAAAGAATAATAACAGCAGCATTATCAGTAATAGCATTAATCTCGTTGAATTCATGCGAAGATTGGGGATTGGGATGTATTGACGGGAATGACCGTCTCACCACCGAAGAGAGAGTAATTTCTGATTTTTCGGGCGTAGAGGTAAATGGCAGTTTTGATGTAATTATTGATACAAGCGCTGAAACCAGCCTGCTGATTGAGGCCGATGAAAATCTTTTAGACTATATAAAAACCAGGGTAAGAGGCAACATGCTGGTAATTGATACCTACCGCGACCGCTGCCTGAGGTCCGATAACAGAATTGCCATTTACATATCAACCCCGTACATCAGCGATATCATTCTCAATGGGTCGGGAAGAATTGATTGCGGCAGTTTTGAAGCCGGCGAAGCCAAAATGGAAGTAAATGGTTCAGGCGAAATCAATTTCGACAATGCAGTAACCGGGGAATTGTTTCTGATTCTTAACGGGTCGGGTGAAATAAACGGTTATGCCAGAACAGGCGCTTCCGACCTGGAGATTGATGGTTCGGGAGAGATCAATATTGATGGCACATGCCCTCTGGCCGATATGAAAATTATTGGGTCGGGCAACATAAGGGCAGCAGATTTCATCACCGGTGATTGCGAGGTAACCATTATCGGTTCGGGAAACGCCACAGTTTTCGCCAGCAGTCTGCTCGATGCACAAATCACCGGCAGCGGCAATGTTTATTATTACGGAAACCCTGATAATGTGATCAAAGACATTACCGGTTCAGGAAAAGTTATAAAAAGATAAAACCCTCAACAAACATTAACCAATGAAGCTAACACTTATATATCAGGGAGTATCCTTTGGTAGTTGAAATAAGTGTTGTCCCGTTTTTGAGTTTTCTAAAAACAGGTTCTTCTATATTTTCTTGACGATACAACAATAAGTATGAAATATAAATTCTAATAAATTAAAGAAAATGAAAAAACTATTCTTAATAATGATGGTGGTTTCAACCCTGGCACCTGTTATTGCACAAGACGATGAAACAATTGAAATAAAAACCAGGAACGACGGCGAGATGAAGACCTTGCTTGGCAACAGCAATGTTATCGGGGGTTATGGCGGGCTATCAATACTTTATTCTGAGATCAATGGAAAAGACGGCTTTTGTTTCGGTGCCCGCGGCGCTGCCATCATGGGCCATTCGTTTGCACTCGGGTTCGGCGGATCGGGTTTCGTAACAGATATTTTCTTTGACAACGCGCTTGCTACCGATGTAAGCATTGCCGGTGGGTACGGCGGACTGTTCTTTGAACCGATAATCCTGCCCAAATTTCCGGTACATGTCGCCATTCCTGTTCTTATTGGTGTAGGGGGCGTGGTCTACAGCAGCGTAAGCGACAAATGGAACCAAGACTGGTTTGTAGAAGATTCAGAAGCTTTTTTTGTTGTGGAACCGGGAGTTGAACTTGAACTGAATGTGACGAAATTCTTCCGTTTCTCCCTCGGGGCTTATTACCGCTACACTTCAAATATACAACTCCAGAACAGCCCTGAAGATTTGCTCAATGGCTTCTCTTACGGTGTAAACTTTAAGTTTGGGGTATTTTAATCCGGTGCAATTCCAATAAAGATTTAAACGACTGGCATTCCATTCAAGGGTCAGCCGCTAATCTATACCTTCAGAAGATTATTTAACCGATATATACATTGTGTTTGCCGATTTGAACTATCAGCGGCAGTTTTTAGGGAATATCTTTGAACTATAGTTTTCAACCAGATGTTATTATTAAACTATTTAACAATTTAATGCGATGAAATATTTTGTAATGTTAACCTTAATACTATCAACACTAACTGCCGCGTATGCACAGAAAAAATACACTATTAGCGGCACAGTAACCGATGAGAACGGCGAACTGCTTATCGGGGTCAATGTTTATAATTCGGTAAAAGATGCCGGTACCGTTACCAACGAATATGGTTTTTACTCCCTCACCCTGCCCGAAGGCCCGCATGAAATTGTTTATACTTCTATCGGGTACAACATGCTTGCAAAACCTGTTAATCTTAACACTAATACACGTTTAAACGTTAAGATAACATCTGAAGTTACCCAACTTGACGAAGTAACCATTACCACAAAAAGGCCCGACCAGAATATTACCGAAACCCGGATGGGCACCGTGCAGATACAGGCCAAAACCATAAAAAAGATACCTGTGCTGATGGGTGAAACCGATGTTATAAAATCTATCCAGTTATTGCCCGGAGTGCAGAGCAGCGTTGAAGGTTCAAGCGGTTTTTATGTGCGTGGCGGCAATGCCGACCAGAACCTTGTCTTACTTGATGAAGCCACAGTTTACAATCCCGCACACCTGTTTGGATTCTTTTCGGTATTCAACGGAGATGCCATTAAAAATGTTGAGTTGTACAA
>JAWOHT010000247.1:0-8287 GCA_046485045.1 Bacteroidales bacterium | reverse complement strand
TATCTTTTATGCGGAGCGATTCGTTATGCAAAGCAGCACCAAAAACATGTTTGAAAATCAATCGATTCCATATCTTTCTTTACAGTACCACTTTGCATAATCATATTATCGCTTTTACAGGCTTTTGAGCCATTCCAGCAGAGGGGCATTCTTTTCCCACGATTTTTCTTTATCATTTTCAGGTATCACATCCACGTACGCCTTTTCGAGGGCTTCCCGTTTTTGTTTGGAATCGGCCCTGGCATATAGGTCGGTTGTTTGGATTGATACATGCCCCAGTATATCTCGGATATAAACAAGGTTCACCCCGGACTGGAGCAAATGCATCGCTTTGGAGTGCCTTAACACATGGCAACTGATCTTTTCGGGGATGAGTGCAGGGCTGAGCTTTCGGGCCATGTCGGCATAAGTTTTCAGGATGTAATTCACCCCCGATCTGGTCAATTTTTTTTGCCAACAGTTGAAGAATAACGGATGCTGGTTACAATAAGGTTCCAACAATTTATTCTCCTGCATATAGGATTTCAGCAAATCAACCTGTTCGACCTGTAAAGGGACGATACGCTCTTTTCTTCCCTTGCCCAAAATTCTTATGATGTATGGGGTTTCGAGCCTGACAGAAGACGGTTTAAGATCTATTAGTTCCTGCACCCTTGCACCACTGTCATACATCAGGGCGAGCATGGCCAGGTTGCGGCGGCCTTTGGAGTTGACCGCATCAATCTGTGAAAAGATCAACTTTATCCCCTCCAGTGTCAGATAGTTGACGCCCTTCTTCTGATGTTTCTGCACTTTAATGGAAAGCACCCTCTGCCATTGATAAATATGTTCGGGGCATTCATATTGAAGGTAGCAGAAAAAGGAATGAATCGCGGCAAGCCTGTAATTACGGGTCGCGTTGCCACATTTTCTTTCCCGCTGTATCCAATCCAGAAAATCAACAATGGTTTCCTTTGAAAGTAAATTGAGTTTGAGATGTTGTGCATCCACCCCTTTTACCTTTTTCATAAAGAGAATCAGTTGTACAAAGGTGTCCCTGTAGGAGCAGATCGTGTTCGGGCTGGCGTTACGCTCCCCGGCCATATATTTGGTGAGGAAGTTTGTTAGGTGTTTTGCAAAATCAGTTGTTTCCATTATTTGTAATTTTAATCTTTGGAAAAACATAAGCACATAGTTTTCTTTCGTCATCCAACAGTTCGGGATGCATCTCGTGGGTCAACCTGACATACCGTTCTGTTGCACCTATGGATTTATGGCCCATGTATGTGGACAACAAGGGCAGTATATAATAAAGGTCATGTCCTGACTTTGCCATTTTCATCAGTGAGTGGACGGCAAAAGTATGGCGCAAATCGTGGACACGCGGCCCCCGGTGGTTTCCAACATGTTGTATCCCGCACTTTGCAAGCACTCTGCGAAACCAACAATAGACACTTCCCTCGCGGCAAAAAGCCCCGCTCGGGGAAGCGAAAAAATACCCATCAGGGACATCTATTTTGGGTAACGGCATCTTGTTCCTGCTTGTAATGTACTGGACAAGAGCCTTCTGCAATGAACCCGATAAGGGGGCAAACCGTTGTTCCCCGTTCTTTGTTTTTCGCAGGGTGATACAATGCCCCGCTAAATCAACATCCCGGTTTTTCAGTGACAGTGCCTCGCTTACGCGCATCCCCGTTCCGTAAAGTAAGCGGACAACTACAGGTATTACAAACAGTATGGTCGACATATGTTTGTCATATAACCGCAGGGAGTCGCATACCCCGAAGATGTCCTGCATTTGTTTGTGCGAAAATATATAAGGCGTAAAACTGTTTTTATCCGGTACCTTTGGAAGCCTGGGAATATAGCATTCGTGGCCAACGCTGCACATGTATTTACAGAACTGTGACCAGATAGAGTATTTTGCATAAAGGGTACGTTGCCCGTCGTTGGCGCGCGTATTGCGCCACAGTTCAATTAAGTTCCTTGTGATGTAAATCTCCGTGGCCCCCATGCCAACAAAAAACCTGTCAAACTCAAGCAGTATCCATTTTGTGCGCAGTACATCGTACCCGATGCCCTGTTTCATTTTAATAAAATCCTGGAAGTAAGGGGCATACATGCTGTTGTAAATGAATGGTTCACTCATAAAACACCCCTCCTTTCTGGCTGTAAAACAACTGGTCCACCGCAGGGACATCCAATGCACATTTATGCAGGGCTTTGATATCGATGCGCAGATAAGCCATTGTGGTTTCCGTTTTTTCATGTCCCAGCGATTCCGATATGACCGGCAAGGGCACTTCGTGTTCAAGCAGGCGGCTGGCCAAACTGTGGCGCATGGAGTGCGGGCCGTGCCTGCGTTGTCCTGTGGGTACACCGGAAGCATCTATTATTTGTCTGACCGCACTGGAAACGGCACTTCTTGTCATCGGCCTGTATGGTGCACGTGCCGAAAGAAATACATTGGAGGAGCTTGACCGGGGACGGCCAAACTTCAGGTAGTTAATAATTGCCCCTCCAACTTCTGTGAGCAGAGGAAGTTCTATTTCCTTGCCGGTTTTGTATTGTTGCAATGTGATACGGCTTTCGCCCCAATCAAAATTGATAAACGACAGATTGGCAATGTCAGATGCCCGAAGCCCCAGTCTGGTGGCAAGCAGCAACACGGCATAATTCCGTTTGCCTACCTCGCTGGCAAGGCTGACCGTGGACTCTATCTTTATTACTTCTTCCGCCGTATAAAAGGATGGCAGCTTTTCGAGCTTAACCCATTTGTAATTTGACAAAACATACGAAATATCCGTTTTCAACAATCTTTCTTCAAAGGCATAACGGAAGAACATCCGCAGGGAGGATACCACGTTAATCTTGTTGTTTGTCCGGGTTGACAGAAACGAAAGGACGTGCTGTTCGCGGATATCTCCCAGCAATTTGATATCGTTGTTGTTCAAATACTGGTTAAACCGGTGCAGGTATAGCAGGTGGCCGTTGATGGTCGTTGCATTGCGGCGGAGTTCTTTAAGCCATTGCAAAAAGCACTCAGCCGTTTCCCCGATTTCTCCTGTTAGTTTCCGCGTTATCGGATGTACTGTCTTTTTTAATACCTTACCTGAGGCCTGCATTTCATTAAGCACGGTTACACTACGGATAAGGTCTCGTTCACCGGGAGTTACTGTGGCAGAGATGTTGTCACGAATGAACTCCTCACCAATAGAACAGTTGTAATTTGTTATGCCACTTTTCTTCATAAAGTGGCATATCCCATTCTTCCACATTGACTTGTACCGTTCTATTCTGTGTTTTGTGTAGCAGTTTTGCTCAAAATAGTCCGTGCAAGTCTCAATTAACTCTGTGATCGTTTGATTTTGTTTCATTGATATTGCTTATTAATTTTTGTGGCAATATTACCACCTGACTATAATAAGCAATATTATTATGTAAAGTGTTTATGCAAAGTGTCTATTGATTAATAGAGGGTTATGCTGCTTTTCTTAAAATACTTTGCATAACGAATCGCTCCGCATAAAAGATATTATGCAAAGCTTTGCATAATATCTTCAAGTGGATAAAACATCATCTTAAAATAAAAACCTTTTGGGGTAACTCAGAAAATGCTGTTCGTATCCAAATCTATACCGCAATCATAACATATTGTTTGGTTGCAATTGTAGGCAGTGATCTCAAAATAGACCGTTCAACCTACGAAATATTACAAGTTTTAGGAATCTCTCTACTGGACAAAACCCCTTTAAAAGAGCTATTTACAAATATAGATTACAATGATGTCAAAGAACTTGATTATAAACAACTGTCACTCAGCTTATTTTAAGTGGACAGTCATGAAATTTACCAATTATTTTCTTTTAAGAAAGTGTGTCTTCTATCAAGAATACAATAATAATCACGACCCATGTATATTAAATGCGATTTTGCAGGTGCAATAAAAAGTTGAGAGTTTTTAATCATTTTGTGCGTATATAATGCATGAGAAAAAGGAACATTATTATCAAAGGGTGAATGTATAATTAAGGTTGGAACTGTTATTAAATTAATATTCTTTGCTAAATGGTCAATATTGTAAATAAAACCATTTCCTGAGTTAAGTCTGGATATCATTTGTCCGTAAAATTCAATGTCATTTTCGTTCCATTCTTTTATAACATATTCTGGTTTTAAAGTTGAAAAGATTTTACAAAGGCTATTTAAATGTTTGTCCTTTTCATTTTTAAACTCTGCCCTCTGTTTTTCCCATAGTTTTGATTGCCTCTTTGGATTCATTAAATATTTCATACCAAAGTACATGGGTTTGTATTTTGGTACCCACCTTTTAGATATAGCTTCTTCCACTATTAGACAAGATGTATGCTCAGGATACTTTTTTGCAAATTCAAGACCAGCAGCCCCTCCGGCGGAACTAGCTATAATTGCAACTTTATTGATTTTTAATAAATCTAATAATGTTTTAATGAAATCGGACTGCTCACTAGCAGTTTTACCAAATTCGATAGATGTTTTTCCATATCCCGGGCGTGAGGGGACAAGCACCTGATAACCTCCATCAATAAGATGTTGTTGTTTAATATCTACAAAGCAATTCTCGTTTCCACCATGTAGTATAAGAATTGTTTTCCCTTTGCCTATCAAGGTATATTCTATTGTGCCTATTTCAGTTTTAAAGATTAGTGATTCCATAATCATTGTATTTTGTGAGTAAGTCAATAATGTATTGTTTATTAATACAATACCTATTAAAAAGCAGAAATATTTATTCTTCATTGTTTATAGTATTAATTGCATACTCAGTCCATTTAATTTCATTCTTTAATGCCCAAATTCCATTCTCAGCAATTAATGCATATATTTTTTGTTTTTTATTTATGTTTTTACCTTGTATAATTGATAATTCATTTTCAAGGAATTTTAGCCTCGAAATCATTATTTCTTTGTAATGAATTAAATTTTCAACAATATTCTCATTATCTATATTGATTGAAAAGAAAAGTTGGACAAGAAATTGGTTTCTATGGTTTGGAAGCTCTATCTTGGAATTTAACCATATTTCCAAATCATTATTCCCATTTTCTGTAATGGAATATATTTTTTTATTTGGTTTATCATCCTGATATATGATTTGCATTTCAATTAGTCCACCTTCAACAAGTTCTTTCAAAGTTCTGTAAATTTGGCTTTGTGTTGACGGCCAAAAATGATTTATAGTATTATCTATTTTCTTTTGCAAATCATAACCAGATAACTTTGTATCATTCAAAAATCCAAGTACTGCATATTTTAAAGACATAAGATTATTTTTTTGCAAATATAATACATGTGATATATAAATCAAATGTTATATTAAATATTTTTATTTTTTAAGAGCTAACTATATCGAAAGGGTTGTGTTAGTGCTTGCCCATAACGTATGGTGCTAAGTTTAGTTGGGGATTACAGGCTGCTTACCTATCAGCCTGCACAAAACTTTATGCGAGGTAAAATGCCCGAAAATCCACTTAAACCCCAATTAAATTTAGCACGTGTTACCGCCTGTGTTTCTCATTCTATAATAATTATTTTTTGTTCTTTCCCTTCAACTTTATAATCAATTTCCTGATATCCTATTTCTCCTTTTTCTGTAATTGCTTCCACAACAACTCTCATCTCTCCTGGAATATCAGAATTATAGAATGTTGTCATAGCGTTACCCAAGCTATCTGTCTCTAATATTGGTTGCCAGTGTATCAATGTCCGCAAGTCTGGAATTCTCGAATTTTTATAATTGCTATTTTCATATCTTGATGAATAAAACTCTTTGGATTCGGAAAAAACAGGCATAATTGCCCGAGTTAATCCCCTTGGTATATAGGCTCCATATATTCCTTTATTTGCCTTAGTATATATTGCAATAATACTACAAGTAGCAGCACCTGGGGGAGGACTAGTATTGTTAGCTTCGTAATACAAATCATACCAATTTTTTGGTTGTTCGATTATTTCTAAACTTACAACCTCACTTGGAGGGATATGTTGAATAAAAGAGTATTCGCCATAACAAAACTTCACTGGAATACCGTCAATTATCACAAGTGTTATATCAGACCCCCATACTTTGGCAGACATTTCTCCATAAGAATTTTCAGTTATTCTAATTTTATCTGCGTAATAATAGTCCAATAGATCATAGATTCCTCGTGTCCATTTATCTTCTTTTGATTGTAGTTCTTTCCCCCCAATGATATCATTAGGTTTTCCAAACTTTTCAGTGACCATTTTACGTTCAGGGGTAAGTCGAAAACTTTTTATTTCCACTTCTTCCAATAAAATATCCCAGGCTGATAATTGGAATGCCTTATCGATCTCATTTCTTTTTATATCCTTTTCAACAAAACTGTATACAAAACTATCCAGTTTCTCTGCCATTTTCATATGATTAAAACTAATATGTGGTAATCCCTTTTTATCTAATGTAACAATATGGTTTGTTTCTTTTCCAGATACATCAGTGCTTTGGATTGAAATGTCAATATCTTTTCCATATAAATCTTCAAGATAAAAATTGAATCTTCCTAAAGAATCAGTTATTTCGGAATAGGTCAATATGTTATTATCATATTTCATTTTAACAAAACCTACTTTTTTTATTCTATTTTTCGAAAATGGATTACTTACTTTTCCAGAAACAGAAAGTGAAGGTTCATTTTGAAAGTTGAATTTCCCCAAAGGTCTACTATAGTTATATTTACGCCATCCTTGTGTAAGCATAAGTGCGTCTAAATAATCATGTTTTAAACTATCTTTAGAGAAATAAAAACCCGGATTTTCTATATCACCCTTTAGCTCTGAATCCAATAAGAAATAAGATAAAATGTTTTGACGGTAACTTTGCATTTTCCCTTTTAATTTCTTATTAATAACAAGTATAGATAAATTGGCTTGGGTAGGTTGACCTTGTGAATTGGTAGTTTGTATGTTTAAACCAGTCTTATTTCTTTTTTGATAATTATCTGTATCGGTACTCAATGTAATATTCAACCTGTTCACAGGAACTTCGTTATAATACAACCTCTCAGCAACTGGCTGCATCCATTTGTTTAACATTTTAAATACTATTATGCCCTCTGGAAGAGAGTTTATAGGAATAAAATCTCTGAAAATACCATTCTTTAATGAAGCAGGTATTTCATAATAAAAGATTCCTCTACACGAAATTTGAAGGTATATGCTGTCGTTTTTCAAGTAGTTAGACATACAATTCAATAAAACACTATCCTCCTTTCTTTTAACAGACAAAACATTTCCCATTGGTGAAATATCAGGAAGGGCATACATTATTTTATCGATTTCATTGGTAGTTTGCCTAAGTTTTGCAAAGTAATTTTTTGCGCTATCGACTTCGTTTAAAACAAAGCTACCCATACCTAAAGAATTACTATTAAAAGTAACAATTATTGAATCTTGTTCATTAACAATATCTCCTTGAACTATCTTTCCTTCTCCGTTGGCAGAAAGCGCTTTAAATCCTACTTTACTCTGCAAACCATGTACAAGTTCACCACTCTCTGGAAAAAATTGCAAATCAATATAATCTTTATTTAAAACAATTGCTTTTGAATATTTTAAATTATTGCTTGTTTGCATTTTAAGAGTTGCAACCTGAAACGAATCTGGAATAAGGCATTCGAACCAATATTTATTATTTTTCCCTCTTCGAATACTCAGGCTATCAATTATATTTTCAAGAGAAATAAAAACATTTAGCTTATTTTTTTGCAAACTATCAATAACATGTGGGTTGAAATAGGCTTCTAAAAATAATTCCTTATTTGGCTTTTTTGTCAATCTTACAATTTCAATAGGCTCCTCTTTGTTCTCATCAGATACAAAAACACGAATATACTCTTGAAAAACAAAATCTGTCCCAAAATTTTTGTTCCATTGTGTATATGCCCTGATAAGATAAAGTCCTCCAGGCATGTTTTCATTTAGAAAGAAGAACCCTTGACCTATTCCATTATCAATTTTTATTAGTTTTGTTTCAAGTATTGTTTCGTCCGCTGAAATCAGCTCCACGTATAATACTCCACTAAGCATTGATGGGACATGGTTAACTGCGTTTGTAAGTAAACATTTAAACCAAACATTACTACCTGTAGTATAAACGTTAGCATCCATCTGAAGATATATTTTCTCCGCAAATGAAGCATTTGAATGAAATTTACTATTGACTTGTGCCTGAGTAAAAAATGATGATAAAGTAAAAATTGATATCGTAAAAGTGGTAATATGAATAAATTTTATCCAACAGATACAA
>JAWOHT010000245.1:0-2973 GCA_046485045.1 Bacteroidales bacterium | reverse complement strand
AATATCAAACCTCATAAATCGTATAAGACTACGGTAAATAATATCGCAGATGCCGCACTAATTGGTGCCAGGGGTAACTCGGGTGTTATTTTCGCCCAGTTTTTGCATGGTTTGAGCAGGGAAACTCTGAATAAACCTGTCATTACCCTTCCGGAATTTGCGGACAGCGTGACTAAGTCAATACCTTACATTTACGAGGCAATTGCCAACCCTGTAGAAGGTACAATGCTAACAGTCATCAAAGAGTGGTCTGACTTTCTTAATGCCAAAAAAGAAGCTATTCACGATTTCAAAAATGTAATCATAGATTCAATTGCTGTGCTTGAAAAATCATTGGCAGAAACCACATCAAAACTGAAAGCTTTAAACAAATCGGGGTTTGTAGATGCAGGAGCAAAAGGTTTTGTCCTGTTTATCCAGGGCATCATTGATTTTATCAAAACCCGAAACATCCGCAACCTGGTTGTTGAAGCAGAAGAAAAAATTTCACTTATTCATACTGAAGAAGTAAGCAGTGATGAAATCACGCATCGGTTTTGCACAGAAGCAATTATCAGAAATGTGAACACCAACTTTTCAGAACTGCAGACTATATTAGGGAAGAATGGCAATTCGGTAGTTGTTGCAGGGTCGGAAAGCATGTGCCGGATTCATGTTCATACCAATCATCCGGCAGAACTTTTTCATCAATTGAAAAATGTGGGAACCATTACCCTTCAGAAGGTAGATGATATGGTTCGCCAGCAGGAGGTGGTCGCCAAAAGAAAATGGAATATTGCACTTGTCACAGATTCTACCTGTGATCTGCCACAGGAATTAATTGATCATTATCAGATACATGTAGTACCGCTCAATCTCAATTTTGGCGACAGTCATTATCTGGATAAGGTAACCATACAACCCGCGCAGTTCTACGATTTGCTTGAATCACATGCCGAATTCCCTAAAACATCTCAGATTAACGAACAGGCTTTCACCAATTTATATTCACATCTGGCTTCACACTACGATGCCATAATTGCAATTCATCTTACCAGTCAGTTTAGCGGTACCTATACCAATAGTGTAAAAGCCGGCGAACGAATTTCGAAAGAATTTAACAAAAAGGTTCAGGTAATCGATTCGAAAAATCTATCGGGAGCACTGGGATTACTGGTATTGAAAACTGCACAAAACATTGAGGCCGGCAGATCAATGGAAACAATTGTTAAATCACTTGAGAAGGATATCATTCAATCAAAAATATTCGTAAGTGTTCGCGATTTAAAGTCTATGATCAGGGGAGGCAGAGTTTCAAAACCAAAAGGGATTATTGCAAGTGCTCTTGGTTTAAACCCTGTTATTTCAATGGATGAAAATGGAAAATCGCTCCTGTTCGGAAAAACCTTCAGCCAGGAGGCAAGCTTGAATAAAATCTACAGGCACATTCAAAAGATAAGCGCTGGAAAGAGCGTGTGGAACTACATAATACTGCATGCCCATAATCCTGATGGTGCCCGACAGGCCGAGGCAAAAATGAGTGCGATGACCGGACTTAAACCGATATCCATTGTCGATATTTCTCCCGTTATTGGCATGCACGCGGGCAACGGAGCGATTGCCATTTCTTTGCTCTTTAACAGTTAATAAATCGCCAATGATGACTCTGTTTTTACAAGCTTCCCTGCTCATCTGGGTTCTGGTGACCCTGTTATGGATATGGAGCATTATAATAAAAAATGTGAGTATAGTGGATATCTTCTGGGGGGTTGGTTTTGTAGTTGTTAATGCGTTTTATGTCTTGGTTTCAGGTGAATTGAATCCCAGAAAAATATTGATCCTTCTTTTGGTTTCCGTTTGGGGACTCAGGCTTGCCATACATCTTGCAATAAGAAATATAGGCAAAGGAGAAGATTTCAGGTATCGGGAATTCAGGCGCAAATATGGCGCGGAGCGTTACTGGTGGTTCAGTTATTTTCAGACATTTCTGTTACAGGGCGTTTTGATCATGATTGTTTCATTGCCCCTGTTGGGGATTAGCATGGGTCCCCGTTCAGGAAACCTGAATCTGCTCGATTACCTTGGGATTTTTATCTGGCTGATTGGCTTTACATTTGAGGCGGGAGGCGATTTCCAATTGTCGCGTTTCAGGGGAGATCCCAAAAACAGAGGCAAAGTATTGAATACGGGTTTCTGGAAATATACACGCCATCCTAATTATTTTGGCGATTCAGCAGTATGGTGGGGCTATGCACTTTTCAGTATCGCCGCCGGAAGTTACTGGCACATAATAGGTTCCGTTATAATGACTTTACTGATTATCAGGGTGTCAGGTGTGGCCCTGATCGAAAAGACTTTAAACGAGTCAAAGCCGCAATACCAGGAATACATTCAAAAAACCAGTTCGTTCTTCCCCTGGTTTCCTAAAAAATAATCGCCCGGTCGAATGTGGTCACGGCAACAGGCTTATGCAGTAATTTGCAGGTTATTAAATAAACATGCTAAAATAAACTTGACTCCGGCTTTTACATAGAGTAACTTTAACAGTGTGGATGAAGAGCTAAAAGTACTTTTATTCTCCTATTAAGGTATTTATATATACTTTTTGTGAATCTATGACAAAAGATATTTATGAGAAATTAGCTGACTATCTGGACCAGTTACCTGCTGGTTTTCCAAGAACGGAAGGTGGTGCAGAGATACGTATCCTCCGGCAGCTATTTTCCCCTGAATATGCAAGCCTGGCCATGAACATCAGTTTAATAGCTGAAGAACCCAGGGTAATTGCTTACAGAGCAGGTATTTCATTGGACAGGGCAGAAGGTTTGTTGCATGAAATGGACTGCAAAGGTCTTATTTTCAGTATTAAGGAAAAAGACAAACCACTGCGATACAGGATGCAACAATTTATCGTTGGATTTTGAGAACAACAGGTATATTCATTAACACCTGAGCTGGTAAGGGACTTTGAAGAGTACCTGCCTGAATATGTAA
>JAWOHT010000189.1:0-5484 GCA_046485045.1 Bacteroidales bacterium | reverse complement strand
TACCTATGAAAAATCTTGTCGCAATTTCTTTTATACTGATATATTTCTTAACTTCCTGTTCGAAAGAAGATGAAATCAGCCTTGAAAACCATCCTGAGTTAATTGGCCAGATGATTGAAATACCGGCAGGCCAATTTATCCGGGGAAGTGAAGCAGGATTGAGTATTGAACGTCCGCGGGATACAATTACTCTCAGTTCTTCTTTTTTGCTGGGAGCTGTTGAGGTAACAAATATCGAATTCTGTGAATTTCTTAATGCTTCACAGATTCTTGATTTTGGATACATGCAAACCGAAGAGTGGGGCATAAGACCTGTTTTTAGTACCAGCGATACATCACGGGCTGGCAAATTCAATTACGGCATTGTTAAATCCGAATCTGTCTGGGTCCCTGTTCCCGGCTATGAATATTATCCGGCGATATACATAAGCTGGTATGGGGCATACGAATACTGTAAATGGAAAGGCGGACGCCTGCCAACTGAAGCAGAATGGGAATATGCAGCCGGAGGGGCAAAATTAGATCCCGACAAATATGCCGGGACCAATTTATTCAGTGAATTAAACCAATATGCATGGACAGACCAGAACAGTGACGGTACTCCAAAGCCTGTTGGCAATAAAAAACCAAACTCATTGGGTTTATATGATATGATGGGAAATGTGAACGAATGGTGTAATGATTGGTTTGGAGGTAAATATTATCAGGTTACCAGAGACTCCGCTAACATCTGCCTCGATTCAGCTACTGTTTATCTTGATTCATTATTGGTTAATCCTGATACAATATGGGCTGAAGGATATGACAAATGGATGGAAAAATATGTTGGATGGTTGTCAAATCCTACCGGTGTTGATTCGCTTACATCATCAACATCTTATTTTGATCCCCAATTGGAAACACCCTATTTTCCCGGTATAAAAGGAGGGCGCAAAGTGTTCAGGGGAGGTTCGTATGTAGAACCTGTTACATCAGGCACAGGAGGGACGCATCGCGTTGCTTACAGAGGGCACATGTTACCCTTTATGGTTTGGAACACATACGGATTCAGGCTTGCAAAAGAAATAGATAAATAATATTACTATATTAATTTAAAATTAGCACTATGAAACAAACAGATGGATTATTAAGAAAAATCAGCTTTCTGGTTACAATTTTTATTGTTTCCGTGTTTGCTTTAAACGGGCAGACTATGGAGAAGCTGATAGTATATGAAAACTTTGGCGGCCCAGCTGCCGGATCATCAGTTTCGGGTATAACACCTGACAAATGGCCGGGAGTTCATGCCGATTCAGCCATGACCTGCGGGTGGTCTGCTTCTGAGCAAAACCTTGATAGCAAAGGTGGAAATGCATTGGTTTATCAGTTTCACGGAAATGGGTATGCCAATATTGATACCATTGCAAAGTACAAGACCGGAGGTATTGGAGGACTGGGTATTACAGTAAACAGCCTGACCAAAAAATGGACCAAAGCGGTTACATTAAGAAATGGATATATTATGCCGTTTACTTCCGCTACATCAGTAGATTTTGGTTTTTTTGGCGCTGCTGTACTCCCTGAGTTCTCTTCATGGATTTCTTACGCGTCTTATACACCCGATTATTTAAAAAATCAAACCGATGAGATAGGATATATCTATACCGGTAAAAATGTTGACGGCAAAAGACCCGAAATCACAATACCAAGTAATCCTATTGATGTATTTGAAAACCTCAGTAAGATTGAGATTTTGTTTTCCGGGTCCAGACTTGGGCACAATAATACAATATCAATCGGGATTGAGGAACAAAATGCAGCCGGTACAACTTTAGGAACTAAAAAACACACTTTTTCAGCAACAATTGAACCCAGGTTGATTACCATTCCGAATAATAAACAATATGTAAGAATTCATATTGACACATGGGGTTCGTCAAATAATGCCAACGTAACAGATTATGCACTATTGAACAATAATACTGAAATTGATGTCGTCGCCGATTATAACTATAATGCCATAGCCGGATTAAAACCCGATGGTACAACAACAACTGGTCAAACAGGTAATCCGGGTATTTCGATACATATGCTTAAGATATATGCAAAAATGTCGGGCTCCGGATATGTAATAACTACCAACAATTCACTTGTTTCGGGAACCAAAACAGGTATTTCATTCGGGGCAACAACAACCCTTACAGCAAATGCAACCAACGGTACCGGTAAAAAGTTTATGGGATGGAATATTGCAGGTAAACCTGATCTTTCCGAAGTGGTGAACCCTTTGACGGTAACTGTTACCAAAGACATGACCATAATGCCGGTTTATGCAGGCGATGTTGTTGAAGTTGCCGTTGTAGATGAAAATTTTACCGATTGGATACAGATTGGCACTACATCACCTGAGAATAATAACAGGCTTAACTATAACCAGGGTACCCCGGATACAATCAATATGATGACCGGATCAAAGAAAATTGCCCTTAGGTATGGTTTTACTTCAGGGGGAAAAGACTCGGTGAATATTAACCTGGTTAAATGCAATGTAATCCCGCAATATGGTTTAAGGGTATACAATGCTTCGGGATGGCAAAATGCATTGGGCTATGTCGCGTTTATGGGGCCCAACAATAATAAAGGTTATGTAACTGTTGATACATTGCTCGGGATCACAAAAGCCTTAATCACTCTTTCTTCTTACGATCAGCCGGCGCCAGACAGGGCTTGTGCTATTCTGGTAAACGACACCCTGAAGAGAAATAAAACACTTCGCACATTATATGCAGAAGATGTGGAAGTAACCAATAACCCTGCCAGACCAATGAAGTTGCAAATCGGGCCGGGTAACCAGGCAAGGGTCGAATATCTTGAAAACCCGAATCCCCTGTCAGATATCTTTACTTTAGTTTCTGCCGCGGCTGTTACACTTCACAACCTTAAACTATATGCAAACTATACTGTAGAAGATATTAGTTATTATAAATTAACAACACTTGCAGCATCAAACGGAAGAATTACCGGTTTGGTTCCTTCTTCCGGAAACTCTACCCAGCACTATCTTGCCAGTACCAAAGTTACCCTTGCGGCTAAGGCAGATCCCGGATATGGTTTTAATGGCTGGTATGATGGATCAAATACATTGATCAGCAAAGTAAATCCAATTACAATAACGATGGATGCCGACAAAACAATAAAACCGGCTTTTGCTGTTTTGTATTCTTATATTCATTTAACAAATAACCCAAAAGGTACCGTAACACCCAGTGTTACTCCCTATGCTACAAATGGGGATACCATAACATTCTATGCCGGAAATGCTATACAATTATCAGCTGCACCCGTATATGGTTTCAAATTCTTAAAATGGGTGGTTAACGGAGCTGACCAGACATCAAATCCGCTCTCATTAACCGGTATACAAATGGCCAGTGATGTAATAAATAATGTAAGTGTAGTATATGATTCAATTACTGACCGTAAGTCTGTTGCAATAGCAATTGATACTGCCAAAGGTAACATTACATTTAACCAAACTCCGGAAAATCTGACTGTTGATGGTGATACATTGCGGGCTAATTTCCCGGCAGGCGAAACAATTCAACTAACTGTTGTTAATGGGTATGGATACATATTTGCCCGTTGGAAAGAAGGATTGGATGTTGCTGTTTCAGATTCTACAAAAACAATTCTGCCTGTTGTTATGAACAAGAATAATAAGTTAGCCGCGGTATTCGATCTCTTGCCGCGTTATCGTCTGTTTGTCAATCAGGGGGCCAACGGCACTATTGCTGTTACAGATGTTCATCGAACCGGCACTCTTGAAACGCAGGGATTGTGGCCTAAAAACCATTCTGTTGAAATTACAGCAACACCTGTTGATGGTTATGAACTGCTCTCGTTAGGCACAGGTGTAAGTGCAATAATTACTGGTAATCTTGTAAAGGTAAAAATGAATAAGGATTCTGTTACCTTAAACCCGGTATTTACCGAAAAGTCAGTTTTTCTTACCCTGAAGCATAATTTCCAGGATTCTGAATTGTGGCCGATGCACAATAACAATATCAGCAATGTGCCGGGTGCAATTACATTTCTAAGTAAACCATCAAATTGGGATCCAACCACATATAATGATAATCTGGAAGCCCTGTTAACCGAACTTGCACCATACCGTGTCCACGGATCACTAAGTAATGATAACAGCGATGGTCCCAATGGAAATAAAATTCCAATGACAACACTGGTTCTTGAATATACAAAAGGGCCGCTTAGCGTTGAGCTGGATATTTTGGGCACTAACAGCAAGGCAAAAGCCACGGTTGTTAATTATTCTACATGTAATGATTGCTTAATTGGTAAAGCTGTAAAAGGCCAGAATGTTACCAATTATTACCTTGGCCATGTAACTCCCGGTATGGTTGCCCTTAAAGGTTTAAATGTTACCAACAGGACTACTGAAACAGGACCTGCTTTCAGGGATGCCGATTCAATAGGGATTATGGTTATTGAGGGTTTTGTTTATGTCGAAAACGTAGAAGTTGGCTATGTTGCTGTTACTTCGCAATTCTGTCCGGGAGTTTTCTATACTATAGATCCTGCGCAAGAAATTATAGGCAGTGATAAAAATTTTGCCGGGAATTTCGGAAACTTATGGCCATTGGGACAGGATTTTTCTGCTTCTGCAAGACCAGATCAGGGTAACTATGGATGGGGATGCGCCCAGGAAGGAATGATTATGGATAAAGGTATGACAGTAGCAGAAAAAGATGCGCCCGAAACAAAAATAATTCTTACCAGCGGTTATAAAGTTGCCGGGGGTCTTTACAGCTATTCTACCATATTTATTCACGATTTAAAAATTCTCGGCTCACCTAAAGTTGATCATACATTTATTGAACTGCTGAAGATTGACAATTATAGTGAAAGCAATTTTTATATGTTGGGAAACACCAATTTACTGCAGGTACAAATAAATGAACCGGTTAAAGCCATGGTTATATACGATATTAATGGAAAAGCCATTAAAGTAATGCGTGATATTTACAATGACAATAACCAGATAAATGTTGAATTTCTTAAAAAAGGCGTTTATGGGGTTCATTGCTATGGCCGCAGCGGCGAAATGTATAGAGGAAAGTTTATTAAACTGAATGACTGATAGCATCTGATAATTCTGTTCTTCTGTGGTTATGTAGTTTAATACATACCACAGAAGAACTTTTTTTCTGTTATTATAATTTAAATGTCATAATTGAAAAGCAGTATGCCGGGATTTGGAAGTAAAATCTGGTCGATAAAGAAAACAATCCTGATTTTCGTTATTGTTCCAGTTTCCTTAAATATTGGAATATGTCAGGAAATGACACCTGCTTTTCCGGGTGCTGAAGGATATGCAAAATATGTAACCGGAGGAAGAGGGGGGGAAGTGGTTTATGTTACCCACCTCAAAGATAATACAGATAAATGGGGGGCCGGTTATGCTGGTTCGTTTCGGGCAGCATTAGA
>JAWOHT010000163.1:0-14433 GCA_046485045.1 Bacteroidales bacterium | reverse complement strand
ATATTGGTTTCTTCCTGAAGATATATCTGGGTATTTCGGGCAATTCTTGCAGAAAAGTCGGTTGGCAGGGCAATGGCTTCATCGAGAGCATTTGTGTGCAACGATTGTGTATGTCCGAGGGCTGCAGCCATAGCTTCGATACATGTGCGTGCCACATTGTTGTATGGGTCTTGCTCTGTTAAACTCCATCCAGATGTCTGGCTGTGGGTTCTCAGGGCGAGCGATTTTGGATTTTCAGGTTTGAACTTTTGTACAATTTTTGCCCATAACATGCGTGCTGCCCTAAGTTTAGCGATTTCCATAAAGTGGTTCATACCGATAGCCCAGAAGAAAGAAATGCGGGGGGCAAAATCATCTATATCAAGTCCTGAATTAACCCCGGTGCGCAGGTATTCCCATCCGTCGGCCAGCGTATAGGCAAGTTCAATATCGGCTGTGGCCCCTGCTTCCTGCATATGGTAACCGGATATACTTATGGAATTGAACCTGGGCATGTGTTTTGACGTGTACTTAAAGATATCGGCAATAATCCGCATAGACATAGCAGGTGGATAAATATAGGTGTTTCTCACCATAAACTCCTTGAGTATATCGTTCTGTATGGTGCCTGAGAGTTCTTCGGGCTTTGCACCCTGTTCAAGCGCAGCTACGATATAAAAGGCCATCACGGGAAGCACCGCGCCGTTCATGGTCATAGAGACCGACATTTTATTGAGCGGTATCTGATCGAAAAGTATTTTCATGTCCATTACCGAATCTATGGCCACACCGGCTTTCCCGACATCGCCCACAACCCTTTCGTGATCGGAATCGTAGCCGCGGTGCGTTGCAAGATCGAATGCTACTGAGAGCCCTTTTTGACCCGCTGCCAGGTTGCGCCGGTAAAAGGCATTCGACTCTTCTGCCGTTGAAAAACCGGCATATTGCCTTATTGTCCACGGACGCATTACATACATGGTGGTATATGGGCCCCTGAGATAAGGGGGCAAACCGGCTGCATAGTCAAGGTGTTCAAGGTCATTCAGGTCATCTGGGGTATACAGGTTTTTTACCTCAATCTGTTCGGCTGTATTCAATGTAGAAAAAGGTTTTTCGACCGGGTGTGATAAGTATCCCTCTTTAATATTTATTTTTCTGAAATCAGGTTTCATTGTTTCTTGATGAAATTACAATATACCGAGTATTTTGTGATAATGCCTCAGCGATTCAACAATATCAGAGCGCAGGCTGATAAAATTTTTAATACCCGCGTTTTCTAGTTCGGGCTTGCATGCCGGTTCACCCGCCACAACAAGCGCCGCGCTGTTATTTAAAAGGTTATATGCCATTGGTGCAAACAGGGCATACTCATCGTCTGAAGAACACAATACAACAATATCTGCTTTTTGTTTTTTCGCGGCATTTACACCGTCTTCGATACTGTCAAAACCATAGTTGTTATAAATTTCATACCCGCCACATGCAAAGAAATTACATGAAAAGGCTGCCCGGGCGCTGCGCATACCCTGATTGCCAATGGTGAGCATAAATACTTTTGGCCTTTGGGAAGATTTTTCAGTCTGAAAACGAATGTCTTCAAGTTCTTTTGCTAACCTTCGCTGTTCCAAAGGAACTGTTATATGTGTTACTGAAAGGCTATCCTGAAGAGGATTATACACTTCCGGGTCAACCTTATCTGTCATTTTTTCATCAAAGAGGGGATATTGATTGGTACCGACCAGCACCTCTTTTCGTTTGGCAAAATTTTTAATTTTTTTTGAAGCCGAAGCAGCTATCATCTGCCTGATTTTGCCCGATTTAAATGCCTTGCTATATCCGCCGTAGTTTTCGGTTTCAAGGAACAATTCCCATGCATGCATTGCGATGCTGTCTGTAAGGTTTTCGATATAATATGAACCGGCAGCAGGATCGGCTACCTTATTAAAATATGCTTCTTCTTTTAAGATTATTTGCGTGTTGCGGGCGGCGCGCAAAGAAAAATCAGATGCAGGGGCAAAGGGTGAGTCGAACGGGGTGACTGTAATTGAATCTGCACCTCCAAGCGCAGCAGACATGGCTTCGGTTGTTCCCCTGAGCATGTTAACATAAGCGTCAAATACTGTTTTATTCCATTCTTGTGTAACTGCATGAATAAACATCTTTGCAACCTGAATATCTTTCGGGCGATAGGCTTCAACTATTTTAGACCATAAATGTCTGGCAGCACGCAATTTGGCAATTTCCATGAAATAATCGGGGCCTGTTGCAAAGGTAAAATGCATTCTGGGGGCTATCTCATCCGGGGTAAGGCCGTAATCAGAAAGTTTTGATAAATATTCATTGCCGGCAGAAAGGGCAAATGCAATCTGTTGGACGATGGTAGCCCCTGCATTGCCGAAAGCCATGCCGTTGACTCCTATTATCCTGTACAATGGAAGATTGTCTTTCGTCTTTTCTAAGAAGGTTTTGAGTATTTGAAAGTCGTTGGTTTCATTGTTATAAAAATTTCCTTTGACCGTTAGGTTTCCCAGGGGGTCATAGTCAAAAGAACCCTGTAGCTCAATGGTATTGAGTTTTCTGTCTTTTGCCAATTGAACCAGCAGATCAAAAATCCGGGGCGAAAACCTTCCTGAAATAAAATTTAGTGAAATACAATCCAGATGCACTTCGTGCAGCAACCGGGTTAAATTGTCCCTGGTTTCCAGAACATCGTCATTAACGATTAACCCGGGCGATGTGATACCCCGGTTAAGTATTTTAAGCAGGCTGTTATTTGTATTTTCAATATCGCTCACTACAATGTCCTGCCTTATTTTCCAGTCGTTCGTTCCATTTCCGCGGGTAAAAGGGAATTCCCCCGGAAGTGATCGCAGGTAATTCAGATTGGTAAGGTCTTCGCTTCTGTAGTAAGGTTTTATATCAAACCCTTCATGTGTTTTCCAGACCAATTTTTTTTGGTAGTCAGCTCCTTTGAGGTCTTCGGCAATTTTTTCTTCCCATTGTGCTGTATTGATTGGTGGAAATTCGGTAAATAATTTTTTATCAGATAGTTGTTCCATTTTTTTTGGATAGAAAGAAGTGCAAAAGTAACAGTTTTTTTTGAAAAAAGATTCACTGCTGAATTTTATATACACAGGTGATAAGAAACTTACCAGCCCGACAGGTTGGAAAACCGGATAGCGCTTCTATATAGTTTGAAGCAGTCGGCTTATAAGCTGAAGAGGTTCGTGAAGCGTTATTTCAGACCATTTTTGCCGGATCAACCCATTTGTCAAACTGTTCGGGGGTAACCAGCCCGAGTTCTGCTGCCGTTTCTTTTAGTGTTTTACCTTCTGCGTGCGCTTTTTTGGCAATTTTGGCGGCATTTTCATAACCGATATGCGGGTTAAGCGCAGTGACAAGCATCAGGGAATTTTCGAGGTGTTTTTGAATGATTTCTTTGTTCGGCTCAATACCAACTGCACATTTATCGTTAAACGAAACGCAGGCATCACCAAGCAAACTGGAAGATTGCAGCACATTTGCGGCAATAAGCGGTTTGAAGACATTCAATTCAAAATGGCCGTTTGTACCTCCTACCGATACGGCAACATCGTTTCCGATAACCTGTGCGCAAACCATGGTAAGGGCTTCAGGTTGTGTGGGGTTAACCTTTCCGGGCATGATTGATGACCCGGGCTCATTGTCAGGAATTATAATTTCACCTATTCCACAGCGCGGGCCCGAACTGAGCATTCTTATATCGTTGGCTATTTTCATGAGCGATACGGCTGTTCTTTTCAGCGCTCCGCTTAGTTCTACCATAGCATCGTGCGCGGCAAGGGCTTCGAACTTGTTTGGCGCAGAAATAAAAGGCAGCGCGGTAAGTTCAGCAATCTTTGCAGCCACTTTTTCGGCGTAGCCTTTTGGGGCATTGAGCCCTGTTCCTACTGCCGTGCCTCCAAGCGCCAGTTGGGCAACCATTTCAAGGGCATTGTTAATGGCGCGTACCGAGTTTTCAATCTGTTGCACATATCCCGAAAACTCTTGTCCCAGGGTTAGCGGTGTGGCATCCATAAAATGGGTACGGCCGGTTTTTACAATTTTCGCAAAAGAGACAACTTTTGATGCCAGCGTGCCGTGTAGTTTTGTCAATGCGGGAATGGTAACCCCCGTTGTAAGTTTATATGCAGCAATGTGCATGGCTGTTGGAAAGGTGTCATTAGACGATTGTGATTTGTTCACATCGTCGTTGGGGTGAAGAATTTTTTTGGTGTCGGTAAGTTTGCCGCCAGATATCACATGTGCACGATTGGCAATTACCTCGTTTATATTCATGTTCGACTGTGTACCCGAACCGGTCTGCCATATCACAAGCGGAAACTGATCATCGAGTTTTCCTGCGAGAATTTCATCGCATACGGTACCAATCAGGTTCTTTTTGTCTTCGGGCAATACTCCCAGGTCGTAATTTACCATTGCCGCTGCTTTCTTCAGGTAGGCAAAGGCATAAATAATTTCTTTGGGCATACTTGCCTCAGGCCCTATCCTGAAATTGTTTCTCGACCTTTCTGTTTGTGCCCCCCAGTATTTTTCTGCAGGAACCTTCACTTCGCCCATGGTGTCGTGTTCAATCCTGTATTCCATCTAAGTATCGTTTTTGTGCATTTAAACTGTTTGAGGCTGGTTAAGCAACCCCTCAACCTTATTGGGAGGACAGGCAACTACAGCTTTATATCTTCCTTCAACAATCGGCCTCTGAATAAGTTTAGGGTTTTCAGCAATTATTTCTATCCATTCATCCGGGGTAAAGTTTTTACCCTTTAATTCCTTTTTGTAGTATTCTTCCTGTACCCGAATTATTTCTTCGGGTTTTGCATTGAGTTTCATCAGTAATTTCTTCAGCTCATCTTTTGTTAGCGGGTTTTTGATATAATCAATTAACTGGAAATCTATTTTTCTGTCGGTTAAATATTTTAATCCTTCCCGGCTTTTTTTGCAACGGGGATTGTGGTATATTTTAAACATAAATGCAGCGGTTTAAAAAATGAATTAAAATTAGTTCTTTATTTTACTGATTAATCTGTCTAATCCTGCAATATTGCCGGTCGGGAAAACAATGAGTACGGCGAGTGAGAATATTTCAATGAGGTTTTTGTCCACAATCAGGTAATTACCTTCATTCGGCAGGGCGAAGGAAATACCGGTTAGCGGAGGATGTGACAGATAATAAAGAGACAACAGCACCATTGCCGAAATGGCCGAAAGCCTTGTGAACAAACCGAGCAAAAGCCCTGCTCCGATGAGTATAAGCCCCCATATATTCAAAAAATCAACTATCAGAAGGATTTTGGGATTAGAGGCCAGCGCATGAAAAAAACCTGCCATAAAGCCCTGCGAATCCAGAAGGTACCATTCAGAAGACCAGTTGGTGTCAAAGAGTTTCACAGCGCCCTCATAAAGAAAATGCCAGCCTATCAGAACCCTGAGGGTAACCAGTATAAAGGCCTGCCAGTTTGTATATTGAGCTTTTTTAATCGTAAATACCATACACAAGCTTTTTTATCTTTACAAGTATAAAAAAATATCAGCTATTTTAACTAATTTTTCGGTCGAATTTTCATTCAATGGCGAAATACTACCCTAGCCAAAGATAATTGTTTGACAATGGAATTATAATTGTATGGCAAAAGCGCTTAAAATTGGGATATGCGGGTCAACCATAAGCGAAGAAAACATAAAGGGAAAAAAGCTTGGTTTTGAAATAGACTGTCTGCTGGAGGAGTCAGAGAAATACTTCGACAAAACCATACTGATTGATGCGACACAGGTCATCCACCATTTCGATCAACAGGAAAGTAAACCCCATATGATTTATAATTCGGATAATCTTAATGATTTGAATGTTTGTATTTTCAGGGAAATATCCGGGGCCGAAGAGCCCATAGCGCTTTTGGCCGGAACCCTGGCTTATTGTGGTTGCGATATCCTCGATCCGCCAGAGAGGTTTACGGGTGCTCCATCAGGAAAAATGTTCGATTCACTTAAAGGCTTTAAAAGCAAGATAATGCCTGCAACAATATTTGCTTTCAATGAGAAATCTGCTACATTGGCTTTAAAAATGGCAGCGGCAAATAAGATGTTTCCTTTGATTTTAAAACCGGGTAGGGGAAAAAGAGGAGAAAATGTAGCGCTTGTTCACAGTTGCGACGATGGTATCATTTATATTTCAGATTTTTACCATGCAAATCCTGTTGGGGCACTTGTCCTTCAAAAGTATATTGAAATAGCCGATGAATACAGAGGTATGGTACTTGGCGGCCGCTGTCTGGGGCTGGTGAAAAAAATCGCTGCAGAAGGTAAAGTTGCACGAAATGCAATGCAGGGAGGGACTTTTTTATCTGCAAATGATGCAGATACAGAAGCCTTTATTGAAAAGCATGCAAATAAAAAAGGCCTGGTAGGTGTGGATGTTGTACGAGATAAAAACGGGATTTTTCATTACATTGAATCAAACAGGTCTCCGCAATGGAAGTTTTTTCAGGCAGCCACAGGAATAAATGTTGCCGGAAAACTGCTCGAATATGCCGTTGAAAAATTAAATAATTCTTCAGTACTTTTTTAAGCAATGCAAACCAGCATGTATCGTTTTACCTTAATAGAAATAAAAAATGAAATACAGGAAATTAGGCAAAACCGGATTCGAAATATCTGAAATAAGTCTGGGCACCTGGCAGGTTGGTGGCAAGTGGGGCGATCTTTTTGATCACGGTAATGCCGACAGTATTCTGAACACTGCCGTAGATGCGGGCATTAATTTTATTGATACTGCCGATGTTTATGGCGACGGGCAAAGCGAAAAGGCTGTGGGGAGGCTTGTGAAATCAAGAAAAGAAAGAATAATTGTGGCCACAAAGTGCGGGCGTAAACTTTCACCCCATACCAATGAGGCATATAACCCCGGTGTTTTAAAGAAATATGTTGAAGACAGCTTGAAAAACATGGGGCTTGATACCATTGACATCATTCAGTTGCATTGCCCCCCAACTCAGGTTTATTACAGACCCGAAATTTTCAGCATGTTTGATGACCTGAAGAAAGAGGGAAAAATACTACACCTGGGGGTGAGCGTGGAAAAAGTGGAAGAGGCATTGAAGGCCATTGAATATCCCAATGTAACCACAGTTCAGATAATTTTCAATCTGTTCCGGCAGAGACCCACGGAACTTTTTTTTCAAGAAGCTGCAAAGAAGAATGTAGGCATTATTGTAAGGGTGCCACTGGCAAGCGGGCTGCTTACGGGTAAATTCTCCGGCGATTCGAAATTTGGCAGGGGCGATCACCGTTTCTTCAACCGTATGGGCATGTTTTTCGATAGGGGGGAGACATTTTCCGGCATTAACTACACCACAGGTCTTGAAGCTGTGGAAGACCTGAAAAAAATATTTCCAGGGTATAAAAACCTTGCTCCTGTAGCACTTAAATGGATTTTGTTGTTCAAAGAAGTAAGCTGCATCATTCCGGGCGCTTCTTCACCCGATCAGGTGTTGTCAAACCTTGAAGCCACGGAAATTCCATCTTTCACACAAAAACAACTGAATGAGATGAATGCGGTGTATGAGCATAAGATCAAACCGCTGGTACATCACCTTTGGTAAGGGTTAATAGCTGTTGTATGAGATTATTTCAGTAAAGTTTTTTCGTTTTTTGTTTCTGATGGTTTCGTCTTTCGGGTAACCAACGGTAATGATCAGTTCAGCCCTTTTGTTACGGGGGATGTTTAACAATTTCTTCACCCTGCTTTCATCAAACCAACCGAGCATGCATGTACCCAGTCCTTCTGAAGCAGCCTGCAGACAGAAATGTACCGTAGTGATGCCTATGTCCATAAGGGTGAATTTTTTATCTCTGATGATTTCGCCCATTTTAGAAGTGAAATTTGCGTTTTCGCGCACCACCACTACGAGAACCGGGGCTTCTTTTGTAAAGTGGTTGAGGGGCAATATCCGGTTACTTGTTGTATCGGCCACCTGGTAGCGCAGGTTTGGGTCGGTTACAACAATAAACTTCCAGGGTTGCGAATTACAGGCAGAAGGCGCGAGCCTGGCGGCTTCGATGCAGCGTTCGAGTATTTCCGGCTCAACTGTTTTGGTGCTGTAACTTCTTACGCTCTGTCTTTTTCTTGCAAGGGCTGTAAAGTCAGAAGATTTTTCACTCATCGTGTCATGGAATTTGAAATATCATGAATTTCGTCAGATTCAAAGATGGCCTGTTTCCGGGGAAACAAAACCAGGTTGATCATTGCTTTTGCAACATCGCGGCCATGAACTGGCCTGTATTTTAGGTATTTACCCCTAAGCAAAGGATTAACGAGGGGCATTATTGTTCTGGCAACCGATTCCCCGAACCTGAATTCATTTCTTTGCCCCAGAAGCAATGAGGGCCTGACAATAATAACGTGCTCAAAAGAGAATTTTAATATATTATGTTCCATCATTCCTTTTACCTTCAGGTAAAAGTTGGTGCTTTCTGCGTTTGCTCCGATTGATGAGATAACAACAAAATTCTTTACTTTGTTATGAAAAGCAATTTCAGCTATCCTGGAGGGCATTGCCAGGTCAACTTTTTTAAATGCCTCTTGTGAACCGGCTTTTTTAATGGTAGTACCAAGGCAGCAAAACAAGTCGTTCCCCCTTACCATGTCTGCTATTTCATCAATATTTTCGGGATTATAAACCACATTTTCAACCTTTTTGTTTTGAATATCCAGACTTTTCCGGCTGAAAACCAGTATTTTTTCGAAAATATCCATTTCCACCATTTCTCCAAGCAGGTAACTTCCTACCAGACCGGTTGCACCGAAAACTATGGCCGTTCGTTTGTTCATGTTTATGCCTGAATTAGTTCAGGCAAAGATAGTACTGTTTTTACTGTACCCGGGAATTTTTATTGTTATTATGGTAAATTTGTACCTTATGGTTTTATATCTATGAAAGTTTTTTTTCATAAAAGCAGGTTTCTGTTTACATTAATTGCATTGATTATAGGCAGCATTGTTAATCTTTACGGTCAAATACACATCAATGAATTTCTGGCTTCAAATTCAATCGTCGGCAAAGATCCTGGAATTCAAGAAAGTAATGACTGGATAGAACTTTTTAATGCCGGCAAAACTTCTGTTAACCTAAAGGGTTATTACATCACCGACAATATGTTGAACCCGGGAAAGTGGAGAATAAACACCGATACCATAATCCCTGCCGGCGGTTTCGTGCTTATTTTTGCCGATGGCAAGGGGGACCGCTTACACACGAATTTTAAGCTGTCAAGGCTGGGAGAGGTTATTGCCCTGTATTCACCCCTGGGTATGCTTGTAGATTCACTTTGTTATTCTCTGCAGGAAACAGATATTTCAAAGGGTTCTTTTCCCGATGGTTCACCAATGAGATATTTTTTCATTGAACCTACACCCGGTTCAGCGAACACTTCCACGGCATATGGTGATATAATGTACAGTGTGCCCGACTTTTCTGTAAACGGTGGTTTATATGCTGCATCACTAAGCATTGAACTGTCTACACGTTTTGGAGGTATTATCTGCTATACCCTCGATGGTTCAGAGCCTTCTGAAAATGACATGGTTTATAAAAATCCCATAGTTATTCATGCTACAACGATTTTAAGGGCCAGGTTATTTAAACCGGGGATGATTCCCGGGCCGGTGGTTACACATACCTATTTTGTCAATGAGCACTTTTTTTCGGGAGATTTACCGGTTATTTCCATTGCTGCCGATCCTGAAAATATTTTTGATACAGCAAAGGGCATTTATGTGCAGAATTTTAAACCCGACTGGGAAGTGCCGGTAAATATTGAGCTGTTTGAAAACAACGGCAGCGACAGGGCTGCTTTTAACGAAAGGGCAGGTGTAAAGATCAACGGACTGCATGCATGGCAGTTGCCCCAAAAGATGTTGGGCATTTATTTCAGAAGAACATATGGTAACGGAAACCTCGATTATCCTTTGTTTTACGATAAGCAAAGAAAGAGCTATAAAACATTTGCCCTGCGGGCCTCAGGTAGCGATTGGAGCTATACCCTTTTCAGGGATGGAATGATTCAAAACTCTACCAAAATAAATATGAAGCTTGAAAATCAGGGTTTCAGGCCATGCATTGTATACATCAACGGTAATTATATGGGTATCCACAATATGCGTGAGAAAATTGATGAAGATTATATCAGCCAGTCATTTAACCTTGAAGAAGGTTCATATGATATGGTTGAAAACGAAGTATATGCTGAATCAGGCGATGTTGCCGGATACAATGAGCTTGCAGCGCTTTACGCCAAAGACCTTAGCGTGCAGGCAAACTATGATTCAGTAGCCGAAAATATGGACATTGAAAACTTTACCGATTTTATTTGCACCCACATAGCCAGCAGAAATACTTCTATCAGTCATAACATGATGGCCTGGAAACCAAAGGGTGACGGTAAATGGAGATGGATACTCGTTGACCTTGACCGGGGATATTTCTCTCCGGCTTCCACCCTTATCAGTTATTATACAAGCCAGTCTGTTATTCCTTTCAGGGAACTTATGCAGAATGAGGGGTATAAAGTCTTTTTCGGCAAGAGGCTGGCAGACCATCTTTACACTACGTTTAACCCCATCAGGATCAAAAAAATAATAGATTATCATCAGCAATTAATCGGGGAAGAGATGCCTTATCATGTTGCAAGATGGCTGGGGAGAACATCTTCATATGGCAATGCCATGCCTTCGTTGGAATACTGGTATAATGAGGTGGAAAAATTGAAAACTTTTGCCGATGCCAGACCTGAGGTGTTGCTCACCAATCTTGGTAATTATGGATTTGACGGTTATGCGCAGCTCTCACTTTCGGTTTCGCCCAGCAATGCAGGAATTCTTGTTTTCAACGGGTTAACAATACCCGAACCAGTATGGAGCGGGAACTACCTTAAAAATATTGAAATAGGGCTTGATGCTAAAGAGATGCCAGGTTACAGGTTTAAAGGCTGGGTGAAAACCACCGGACAAGACACTACCGGTATTTTCTTTACCGGCGATGCATTTCGTTTTGTTTTAACAGATAATGACGGTTATAAAGCTGTGTATGAACCCGACGGGAGCTGTATTGTGCCCCGGAACATTGATGATGACCTGGTGCTTGGCAAAGATTGTTCCCCCTGGCTGGCACAGGGAGATATAACGATAAAACCGGGAAAAACACTTTGTATTGAGCCGGGGGTGGAAATATTTATGCCTCCGGAAGCCAGCATATTGGTAAATGGCAAAATTATTGCACGGGGAACAGAGAAAGAAAGGATTTTAATAAGGTCAAATCCGGCATACGGTGATAAAAGCTGGGGAGCTGTCTGCTTTTTGAATTCACCCGACACTTCAGTATTTTCTTATGTCACAATCGAAGATGCATCAAAAGGCCCTTTGCCGGTGCGTGATGTGGCCGCCATCTCGGCTTTCAGGGCAAACCTCATACTCGATCACCTCATTATTGAAGATGCCGATGACAACCCCATTGCCGGCAGGTACTCAGATATTACACTCACGAACAGCTTGTTACACTCGAAAGTTGCCGGTGACCTCATAAATGTTAAGTATGGCAAAGCCAGGATAGAAAATTCAATATTCAGGGGAAACGATCAACCCGATACCGATGCAATTGATTATGATGATGTAGAGGATGGAATAATAAGAAATTGTAAGATTTATAATTTCTTTGGATTCAACAGTGATGGAATTGATATTGGGGAAAAAGCCCGCAATATTAGCATAGACAGTCTTTTGATCTGCGATATTACCGATAAAGGCATTTCGGTGGGTCAGCAATCTACTGTTCATGTCAGTCACTGTACCTTCGTGAACTGTAACCTGGGATTGGGATTGAAAGATTCATGCAATGTAACCGTTGACCATTGTACTTTTTACAGCAACAATTATGCGGTGTCATGTTTTGAAAAGAATCGGGGATACGCAGGGGGCAATGTACTGGTTAAAAATTCAATACTTTCGAACAGTTATGAAAAGTCTTTTTTTGCAGATAACCATTCACGCATTGTTATAACAAACAGTCTTTCAGATAACGATCTGCTTCCCGAAGGAAAATCGAATATGTTCGGTAATCCCTTGTTTTGTTACCCTAATGCTTTTAATTTCAGGCTTTCGGAAGATTCGCCGTGTAAAAGTCAGTCTGAAGGCAATATTGAAACAGGTACCCATTTTCATAGACTTACATCAAAACCGCACCCTATGTTTACCCGAATATTCTACAATCCCTTTAATTTGGTATCTGCCTCTGAATATGTTGCAATCATTAACCCTTCTGATGAGGTTGCAGACATCTGTGGCTATAAAATAGCTAAGGGCATCCTGTTTGAGTTTCCCGCGAATACGGTCCTCTATCCTGGCGAACAGTTAATTCTGGTGAAGAATTTAAATGGAAGCGACTGGCTGAATTATAAGGGAAAGATTCTTCAATGGCCTCAAGGCAGTTTGTCTAACGAAGGAGAAGCCATTCAGCTTATAGATAAATATGGCATTGTGATTGATCAGGTGGAGTATAAACCTTATGCACCCTGGCCGTCGGCTTCATATAACCTTGGGGAGGTATTGGTATTAAAAAACACCACCCTCGACAATCATTTTGCCGAAAACTGGGCCACGGTGGTTTACACAGGAGCTGAAGAAGTATCACATCGCCAACCGAATAGGCAGATGGAGGTATTTCCAAATCCCACCAAAGGTATGGTTACTGTTCATTTAGGGGCAATCCCGGCAGCAGAAACAGAAATAATAGACCTGTCGGGAAGAGTAGTTCTGAAACAAAACATCTCATCCGGAAAAAACACAGAAATTGACCTCTCATCCTTAAAAAGCGGAAGCTACATTATACGCTGTGGTGACTTAACCGCGAAGGTTGTGCTTATAAGGTAGTTTTCCACTTGTTGCTAATTAAAAAATGATCAATCCCGGACTTTTACGATCTGTATTTTCATTGTTTCATCCCCGTTTATTAAAACTACTGTATAAATTCCCGGCAGCAAATCAGATACGTCAATTGCATTCAGGTTATCGAAAACCATGCGATTCAAGACCTGTACACCCGATGCATTAAATATATGTAAATACTGATATTCCGAATCATTGAAAATGTTCAGTTCGGAAGTTACAGGATTGGGATAGATGAATGAGCTTGCAATTGGATGCTCTTCGTTAGCATCAACGATTTTTTCGTTTATCTGAATACTTAAATAACAAACATTGTTCATCTCGTCCGGTTCAGGTATTTGGTTGAAAGGGTCAACTATGCCAAGAATATAATAACTGCCGGTAGTAATGGTATCTGGAATGACAAATTCGACTTTTACCGAGACAATTGTATCAACAAAGGGAGCATTTATATCAACCTGACCGAGGTAAATATCTGAATTATCATGATAGGTGTCTTTTGAAAGATAATATCCTGTATTAAATGATTGTATAGTATCAATCGTATTAAAACTGAAATAAAAGTCGCACGCCAGTGTGTCACCCATGTTCAAATTATATCCGTTATAAATGGCCCAACCTCCTCTAAGGTCTGGTTGTAAAAATTGATTAACAATAGTTACAGGAAAGATATATGTATTATTATTTTCGGATTTTTCCTGAATGTAATTATTGTTATCGGCAACGACAATAATAAAATATTGGCCAAAAGTCGGGAAATATGGGATATTAACACTCCTGTTCACATAGGTGAAATTATTCGGGCCGATGTAAGAAAAGTAGTTTTGGGAAATCAGTATATCATTCTGGTCAAAAACGGTGTCTGTTGAGATATAATAACCTATATTTCCAGAAGGAGATTCAATATTTCCATAATTTCTCAGGCAAAATGAAATATATGCGTCATCATACATCTGAAAACTATTTGAATTTATTGTGGCATCGGTAATTGTCAGGTCAATGTAACTTTCAGTAACGGAAATGAGAATTCTTTTACTATTGTTCAGTTCATTTGTCTCTTTTATCTCATTCAGCATATCAGCCACTGCAAACAGATAATAGTTATCGTTTTTAACAGTAGAAGGGATAGTAATATAAGCATTATTATTATCATAACTTCCTGCACCAATTGCATAGTTATAGCTATTCCCAAGATAAGTGTCTTCAAGAGGGTTTAAAACAGTGTCTTTTGAAAGATAAAAACTTGTGGAGGACTGAGGGCAGTTAGTTAATCCGTTATTATTTAAGGTATAGTTTATATAGCAATAGGACCCCGCCGGCATGCTGTTGTTATTTACACCTAGTGCAGTAATTTCAAGGTCAATGTTTTGTTCTATTATTTTGAATGACTTGTAAACAACATTATTAGACTCATCTGATTCATTTACTGCATTTTGGTAGTCTGCTGCCACAAGAATATAATATTGCCCGGTGTCATAACC
>JAWOHT010000116.1:0-8388 GCA_046485045.1 Bacteroidales bacterium | reverse complement strand
AACATTACCCGTTCTGCCTCAGACCTGGTACAAATTAACTATGCAGGCTCTGTGGGGATGGGATTTGAATACCCGCTGATAAAGAATATTATTCTTACCATCGAGCCAAAATTTAAATATTACCTGAACCCGATTGACAAAGATCCGTTAAGCGATATTCACCCGTATGCTATTGGACTCTTTACAGGTGTTAATTACAGGTTCTGATGTTATTATTCCGGAATTATCCTGAATTACTGTTGACTGGTTTTTTTAAGCTGTAAAGTAGCTTGGCAATTAAGATATTTCTAATACTGCTCAAAAAACTACAGAATAAAAAAGATTTACCCGGGTTTTTCATGTACTGTCTTGTTTTCTTTTAACCAGAGAATTATATTCGCTGTTTATTTAATAAAGAAAAACATTGAAGATGAATAAAATTTCAAAGAAGGGCACAGTATCTGATGAAGATAAGATAAGAAGGGCTTTTAAGAAGAAAAACTGGAATGAGATCAAGTCTTCCGACAGCTGGGACATTTTTAAAATTATGTCGGAGTTTGTGGAAGGATTTGAAAAACTTTCGCGTATAGGCCCATGCGTATCGTTATTCGGTTCTGCACGTACCGAGCCCGATTCGCCATTCTATAAGCTGGCCGAAGAAATTGCATTTAAACTCACCCAACATGGTTACGGTGTAATTACCGGAGGCGGGCCCGGTATTATGGAAGCTGCCAACCTGGGTGCAAAGAGAGGCAGAGGAATGTCGGTAGGGGTGAATATTGCACTGCCCTATGAACAGGAGCCCAATCTGTTTATTGATCCGGACAAGCTCATCACTTTCGATCATTTTTTCGTAAGAAAAGTAATGTTTATGAAATATGCCCAGGGTTTTATTGTATTGCCCGGTGGTTTTGGTACATTAGATGAGCTTTTTGAAGCTTTGACCCTTATACAGACTGAAAAAATTGGAAGGTTCCCCATAATACTCGTCGGAAGACATTATTGGGAAGGACTTGTAAAATGGCTGAAAGAAGAAATGCTCGGGAAAGAAAAAAACATCAATCTTGAAGATCTGGAACTATTTTTCGTGGTTGATACCGCCGATGAGGCTGTTGACTACATTAATTCGTTCTATTCGAAATACTTATTAAGCCCCAACTTCTAAGCTGTTTTAGTTAACAGGGCTATTTTCTTAATTATCAGAGAAGCAAATAACGGTTGTTAACAAATATTGTTGAAAACCAGTTGTTATTAAAATGGTATTTGATTATTTTTATTCCTTATTTAAACCATTGAAAAATGGGGAAACTGCTTGTTTCGTATTTATATATTTTAATATTACTGCTTGTCGGGGGGGGGCAACCTTCCGACGTAAAAATGAGCCTATATGTACCTGGCGAGGTCGTTGCCGGCGAAGAATTTGAGGTTACCATAACCCTTTCAAAAGGTAATCTTGAAAGTTTTTCCCGGTTTCAGATGGAGATACCGGCAGGACTTACTGCAGTTGGAAATGTTACAGCCAACGCCGATTTTTCTTTTTCCGATAAGAGGGTTAGGATGATCTGGCTCAGGCTGCCCGAGTCTCAGGAATTTACTTTCTCTTATAAGATTAAAGTTGACGAAAGGCTTAAAGGGGCTTTTACCCTTGACGGGGAATTTTCATTTATTTCAGACAACACCAGGCAGCAGGCTTCACTCTCTCCACAGAATATTACCATACTTCAATCGCCAAATATTGACCCTGGCCTGGTGGTGGATATCAATGAGTTTGAAGAAAAAGTCATACAGCAGATTAGCCCCGCATCAGCAGATGCAGCAAACGTAGCCTGTATCAGGCAAAAACCTTTCTTAAACGACCAGGCAGGTGAATACATTGTAAACCTTCTTGTTAGTAAACAGGACAGGAGCAAATTTGCAAAAATTGAAGAAACAATACCAGAAGGCTTTACTGCCGTTGCACTCGAAACTTCAGATGCCATATTTACAGTTAAAAACCAGACGGTGAAATTTCTGTGGATGAACCTTCCTGCACAACCCGATTTCAACGTGGGTTACCGTCTCATCCCAAAAAATGGCACCCAACATAATGTGCCCCGGATTTCTGGAAATTTCTCATACATGGTTGCCGACAAAACGCTGAGCGTTGATATTGCCGAAACCGGACAAACTGTTCAAAACCTGTCGCCTTCTGAAATACAAAACCTGGTTGTCGGAATTAAATCAAGACCGGTTGCTGCATTTAATGAGGATATACTTGCTGAAGAGGCAAAGGCTGATAATAATCTGAAAGAAATTGTGCAGCCTGTTGTGCAAAAGGAAAAACCGGTAAAAAAACCTTCAGAAAAAAAACCTTCTGCCCGAATGAAGAAAAGCGACCTTGCCTATATACTCGAACCCGAAACAGGAGTTTATTACAGGGTACAGGTAGCTGCAGGGCATAGAAAAGTAGATATTGTAAGGTATTTTAAAAAGTTTAACCTGGAAATGGAAGTAAGAAAAGAGGAACACGAAGGATGGTTAAAGTATTCGGTAGGTTCGTTCCAGGTATATAAAGATGCGCGCGATTACCGGGTGCATATCTGGAACACCACCCCGATAGACGATGCATTTGTTTCTGCTTATAACAGCGGTTTGCGCATAACCGTGCAGGAGGCGCTGATGATTGCCGACCAGAAGTGGTATAAATAATAATATGATGAAACCTGAAACCATGAGAAAGTATTGCCTGATACTCTTTTTTATCCTTACAGGGGCTGCTCCGGTTTTGGTTCATGCCCAGGAAAATGAATTCGACCAGGCGCTGAAAGAAGAGGTTGAGAATATCAACCCGGTATATAAACCCGTGGTAGGTTTTGGCTTTGGTATAATGAATTTTATTGGCGAGATTAAAAATAAAAGCTATACACCTACCCTTGGAACGCTTGGTTACCATATTAATATTGCTACTTATATAGATAACGGCCACTATACACGGGCCAACTTTTATTTTATGGGAGGAAAACTTACCGGCAATAAGCGTTCGGCAAATATCCCGGCTGAAAACTTTAATTTTCAGACCGATATTTACAATTTTGGAGTCACTGTCAATTACGATTTTGATCATCTGTTCAGAAAAAAATACGCTCTTGTTCAGCCTTTTGTTGCCATAGGTGTTGAAACCATACTTTTTAGTTCAAAATACGACAAGTATAGAGACTACTTTGATCCTGAAACACAGTTATTAACAAGAGTAGAATACCATTACTGGACCGACGGTACCATACGAAACCAGCCCCAATTGCCCGAAAACCAGCTTACCAGTGTTTTAATCGCACGCGATTATATTTATGAAACCCCTGTTTCTGAAAAAAAATGGGGAAATGAAAACTATCCGGAATATGCATTTTCAATACCCATTGAGATAGGGCTTGATATGCATGTTTCTAACAGGGTCACATTACGACTGGCAAACTCCTTTCATTATACTTTTTCAGATAATATTGACCACGTAAGCAGCAAAAACGATCCCACGATACCTGATGTTATAGTAGGCGACAAAAAGACCGACTGGTTTAATTTTACCTATGTTTCACTTCATCTCGATCTCTTTTCATCAAAGAAAACACTCACTATGGAGAGGCTTTTCAGAGATGTTGATTATGATTATTCGATTATGTTCGGCGACGAAGATAATGACATGGTACCCGATGGATGGGACGACTGTCCCGGTACACCGGCCGGTGTGCTTGTTGACTCTCTTGGTTGTCCTCTCGACAGCGATGACGACGGAGTGCCCGATTATCTCGACGATGAGATGTTCTCAAGACAAGGGGCTTTTGTTAATGACCGTGGTGTTGAAATTACCGAAGACCAGCTTATTACCTTGCTTGATAAATCAATGGCAGTGGGCAGAAACGAGATTGACCTGTTTATAAGAACTCCCGAATCATACAGATCGGGAAGGGCCAGGGGACAGAAAACTGACATTCCGCAGAAATTCAAACAGATTGATAAAGATAACGACGGATATATTTCGTATGATGAAATGCTACAGGAAATTGACAGGTATTTTGATTTCAAATCTAACCTGAATTCTACCGACATTTACGAGCTGAACAGTTTCTTTTTCTCGCAATAACAACAGAAAACATTTTATTCTCACGCTAATGTTTCATCAGCCTGTCAAGCTGCCTCTGGGTATCTTTCTTTTTAAGGTCTTCGCGTTTATCATACTCTTTTTTGCCCCGTGCCAAAGCAATCTCCAGCTTGGCATAACCATTCTCTGAAATGAAAAGCCTGAGGGTAATAATGGTATATCCCCTCTCTTTAACATTTTTCGAAAGTTTCTTTAACTCTTTCTTGTTTAGCAATAATTTTCGCTCACGCCCCGGAATATGGTTGTAATGGGTGCCCCAGTTATATTCGGCAATCTGAAGATTTTTAACATATAGTTCGTTCGCGTTGAATATGCAGTAAGAATCAACAAGACTGACCTTTCCGAGACGGATTGATTTTATCTCAGTGCCTTTGAGCTGCATTCCGGCAACGAATTTTTCTATGATTTCAAAATCGTGCCAGGCTTTCTTGTTTTTTATGTTGATGGCATTGGCCATTTTCTTTTCTTTCGCCATTTCCAATGAATTCAGGGATTTAAAAGCGCGTAATCTTGCCGATGTTGATGCAATCGTTTTGCAAAATAACACTATTTTTGCCTAATCACAATAGTTTTTGATATGCCAAATTCTGCCATTGACCTTATTTTTATTATTGGCCCGACAGCCTGCGGAAAAACCCGCCTTGCTGTTGGGCTGGCTGCCAGGGCCGATGGTGAAATCATAAGCGCAGATTCGCGGCAGGTTTATCGCCGCATGAACATTGGTACCGGAAAAGATTACAAAGACTATATTGTGAACGGCAGGGTTATTCCGTCTCACCTCACAGATATTTGTGACCCCGGAGAAAAATATAACCTTTTTGAATATCAAAGAGACTTTTTTGCTGTATACACAGAATTGAAAAAAAGAAACAAGATTCCTGTAGTATGCGGAGGTACAGGCTTGTATATTGAGGCAATTACCAATGCCTACAAACTTTTGCCCGTGCCACCCGACGAAAATCTTAGGAAAAAGCTTGAGAAAAAATCGCTTGATGACCTTGCTGAAATGCTTGCAGCCTATAAAGAGCTTCACAACAAAACCGACGTTGATACCAAAAAAAGGGCAATACGTGCCATAGAAATCGAGGAGTATTATAAAAAAAATCCTGCCACCACAGATTCATTTCCTCAATTAAACAGTCTTTTGATCGGACTGGCCTATGAGCGGGAAACCATTAAAAAAAGAATTACCGAAAGACTTTATCAAAGGCTGAAAGAGGGCATGATAGAGGAGGTGGAAATTCTTCTGAATGATGGGGTCAATCCCGAAGACCTTATTTATTATGGACTGGAATATAAATATATTACACTATTTATTACTGGCCGTTTAAGTTATGACGAGATGGTCGAAAAGTTAAACATCGCCATTCACCAGTTTTCTAAAAGGCAAATGACATGGTTCAGAAAAATGGAAAGAGAAGGGGCCGAAATACACTGGCTTGACGGAAATCTTGATATGGAAACTAAGATTAGGAAAGTACTGGAATTGGCCGGTTTATTATCTTAAAGCCATAGCCGGGCGCTCTTAAAAAATCACTGGCTTTCTGGTCCTGAGTATCTCTTTCAGGTCGGGTGGTAAACCAAAATAGCGGTTTGTGAAATCATCGAGTTCTTCCTTTGTTTTGGCCGAAAGCAACTCCTGTACTTCTTCTATAACATCTTTGCAGACCATATATGGAAATGCAGATAAGATCATTTTATTTCCCCTGAAATGTCCCATGATCTGGTACTCGCCTGAATCATCAATTGATTTGTCCCTGAAAATGCACCTTGAAATATAATCTTCTACCCTGTTATTGCCTGCTGCAAGCATGGGAAACCTCTTGGCCATGAAATCGAAATTTTTCTCAAAAAAATTGCCGATACGTTCCAAAGACTCCTGAGACATGCTTTCCCTCATTTTCATCATACAATTCATGCACATGGCATATTCCACCTCCACATACCTGTCTTTAAATACTTTTTCTACAACATATTCCGTTGATTCGTCAAGCAGGTACCTGTTGCAAATAATGCAATTTGTAAAGTTTTCCTCACTGATGAAAGTTTTGAAAACCTTTGGTATTTCAATGGCATTTAAATTATTATCCCGTTCGTCTTGCGTCATGGTTATTTGGTTTACAATTGCTTATATAAAAAATTCAAAAGAAAGAAGATGCAAAGAAGATACTTCATAAGCGTGACCTTTTCAAACATGGTTGTAAGGGTTTGTTTCTTCGGATTTTTGATCAAAAATATGACAACCTCATTAGAAAATGAAGCTTTAAATAGTTTTTTTTGCGATACCCTGTATTATGAAGATGTTACAGGTTACTCTTATTAAAAATAACTTTTTTAACATACAAATGAAATGGTTAACATATTGAAATAGTGAATTATAGATATCATTCATGAGTTGATTGTTATTAAATAATGTTGAAAATAATCCTGATATTGAATAATTTTTGCCATTAAATGTTTTAATTGAAAAATACCTTTAATTGCAAGAAATATGACAACAACTGCAACACATGACCTTGATATGCTCATGACATGTAAAATCGTTTCAGAAAACTTTGCTGCGAATTTACCTGAATTGAAAAACGCAAATGCTGCCTGGACAGACGAAACGGTCAACACTTTAATGAACCGGGTTGAAAGGGCATTTAATTACTTTTTAGGAATGGAGGCAAACCGGGAGACTGCACAGGCACAGAATAAACTAAACCATATACAGGCACAGGCGCTTCGGGCTGTAGTATTTCTCAAAACCCGTATCGAGGTTATTTATGCACTTGATTTAGATCGTAAAATCAAGGTACTCGATCAGCTTGGTTTTAATGCTTACCTTAAATCCATTCACGAGAAGAATGCTGAAATGCTGCTCGAACTGCTGGGCAGTATCACTCAAAATCTTTCGAAGGATATTAGAAAAGAGCTGATTCGCAATGAGGCCGACAAAAATTTTCTTGAAAGATTGTCTAATTATGCCGTCAGGCTGCAAAAGGCGAACCTCTCAAGAACTTCGCTGCTTGCAACAAGAAAGGCAATAACAGAACAGGCGGGTGAGGTATATAATGAACTTTTACTCCAGGTACTTGATATTTGCAGTGAAGCTACAGACTATTACCGCGACAAACCTGATAAAGCGAAGCTTTTTGATTTTTCATACATCATAAAGAATCCGCTTATTGCTTCTGTAAGTGCGCAGTAAAAGCCGTAAAGCTTATTCATCGTTATTCATAAATCCCTGCTTTTTAATGACTTCCAGAAACTGTCTTGAAAAATAAACATTGTCTTTTTTTGAATATCTGTTATCTGTAAATATCTGGGCCAGTGTTTCTTTTTTGTTTTCTTCAAGCAATCTGGCTGTTTGTTCAAGAGCTTCTTTATCAGCATAAATCCCGTCTATATCTTTTTGGGTATAATCAGAATATTTTTCATAATGAACAACACCGTTCAACGGTAACCTGTCGGTAAGTTCAGGTACTTTCGAGGGGTAACCCAAAACAATGGCTGCCACAGGTACAACAGCTTCGGGGAGACCGAGAATGTCTACGACTTTTTCTGCCATATAAGTCACAGTTCCCAGGTAACAAATGCCCAGTCCGTTGGCCTCTGCTGCAAGCGATACATTCTGGCTTACCAGCAATGCATCAATCGCTGCTGTGAAAAAAGACAGGAAGTTGTCATACCCCGGATCAGCCTTCCGTTGCCTGCACCACTTATTAAACCTGTTAAAATCGGCACAGAAAGTGATATGTACAGGGGCTTCAAGAACCATATTCTGCTTAAAGTGGGCTTCCCAGAGTTTTTCCTTTATTTGTTTGTCGCGTGTCACGATCATACTGTACACCTGCATGTTTCCCGTGGTGGAGGCACGGGTGCCAGCCTCAAGTATCCTGTTCAGTAATTCTTCAGAGACTGGCCTGTCTGAATAATTCCTTATTGACCGGTGATTAAATAATTTTTCGGGCATCATTTCTCTTTGTTAAAAAAAATGGTTGTTTATTCAACCTCTTGTTTAATTTTGGTATAAAAATATAAAAGATGGGCCAAATAAAATATTATATCGTAGATGTTTTCACCAACGAGCGTTTTGGGGGCAACCAGCTTGCTGTTTTTCCGGATGCAACGAATATTCCTGAAAAACTGCTCCAGAAGATAGCACGGGAATTTAATTTTTCAGAAACCACCTTTGTTTTTCCTGCTGAAAATAAGATCAACGACTGTAAAGTGAGAATTTTCACTCCCGGCATGGAAATTCCAATGGCAGGTCATCCTACCATTGGTAC